>JANWZD010000006.1 GCA_025054935.1 Dehalococcoidia bacterium
CATCCGCGGCAACTGCAAGCACGTGCGCGCCGTCGCGAACCGCCTGGCCGCCTGAGCCTGCGCGCGCCGGGCGGCCGGTCCGTTCGAAGAGCCTCGCTGAATGCGCTCCGGCGCGACTGCGTCATCAGGAGCGCGACTGCCGCCGCGCTCATCCACAAGAACGAAGCCGAGGCGCGAGCTGTCCTCCAGCGCCTCGTCGAGCGCGGCCTTGCTGAGGCGCGCGGTGAGCGGAAAGGTCGGTCGTACCACCTTTCCGCGGCTCTCTACCCGCGGTTGGGGCACCCTGCCGGCTATGTCCGTCAGCGCGGCTTTGCGCCGATCCAGCAGGAGCAGATGCTGATGCAGGACGTCGAACGATACGGACAGATTACCCGCGGGCAGGCGGCAGAGTTGTGCCGGATCAGCCCAGACCAGGCGTCGCGTCTGCTTGCCCGTCTCGTTAGGAAGGGAGTCTTGCTGCGCCACGGTACCCGAAAGGGCGCGTTCTATACGCGACGCGTATAAATAGACGCGCGCGTTCATGGGGGATCGCGCTCGCGTATATACTGCGCATAACGCGCGTCTCTCCGGCCGTCTCGCGGCGCCGCAGCGGAGGTGAGGAGCCGAGCGTATGCCGGTCAAGTTCGACGCCAAGCCCGCCTTTCTTCGCGACCTCCTCACCCTCCCGAAGAAGGTGCAGCAGCGCGCCCTCCGCGCCATCGAGGTGATCGAACAGGACCCGCTCTTCGGCAACGGGCACGCCAAGAAGATCTTCAGCCACCGCTACACGAACGTCTACCGCTACCGCCTCGGCGACTACCGCTTGATCTACTGCCTCGGCGAGGGCTGCGCCGCCGGCCTCGCGATCGGCCACCGCGCCGACATCTACGACCGCTTCTCCGTCTTGCCGGGCGACCTCGCCGCTGGCGCAGTGCCGGACGCCCAGCCGATCGCGATCGCCCCCGCGCCCGGCATCCCGCCGGCCGTCGCCGAGGAGCCGGAGCAGCCGGCGCTCCCATTGGATGACCCGGAGGATGACCAGCTGCCCCCGCCCGACCGCACGCCGGGGTTTTTCCGTGAACTGCTCGCCGAATGGGGGGTGCCCGCAGAGCACCACGACCGCATCCTCGCCTGCCAGCGGCTCGAGGACCTGCTCGACCTCGGCCTCGACGACGAGATCGTCGAGCGCATCCTCCACTGGCAGCGCCCGCCAACGCCCCAGCAGATCGCCGAGCAGCCGACCCTCGACGTGCCGAGCCTCGCCGACCTCGAGCGCTACCTCGAAGGAACGCTGCGCGGCTTCCTCCTCAAGCTCGACCCTGAGCAGGAGAAGGTCGCCTATCGCATCCAGAAGGGCGCCCAGCTCGTGAAGGGCGGTCCCGGCTCGGGCAAATCGCTCGTCGCCCTCTATCACATCCGCCACCGCATCGCTTCGGCGCCGACGACCCCGCCCCGCATTCTCTTCGTCACCTTCACTCGAGCGCTCACCCGGGCCAGCAGCCAGCTGCTAGACAGCCTCCTTGGCGAGCAGCGGAGGCACGTCACCGTCAGCACGCTCGACGCCGTCGTCCGCGAGGTCCTCGCCAACGCCGGCGCGCCGTTCGCGGTCGCCGACGAGGGCCAGCAGGAGGCAGCGCTCAAGGCCGCGCGGCAAGCCGTTCGCCCCACGCTTGATGAGCTGACCGGCAGGGCGCTCGACGCCGTCCCCGACAGCTACCTGCGCGAAGAAATCGAGTGGGTGATCGAGGGCCGCGCCGTGCCGGACCTCGCCGCCTACCTTGCGGAGCCGCGCGCCGGCCGCCGGGTCCGCTTCGACGGCCGGCTCCGCCGCGCCGTCTGGGAGATCGCCCGCCGCTTCCGCGACCGGCTTGCCAGCCAAGGCGTCGCCACCTACAACACGCTCCGCGCCCGCGCTGCCGACGCGCTCCGGGACGGCCGCTGCAGCCTCCAATACGATGTCGTGGTCGTCGACGAGGGCCAAGACCTGCCGCCAGTCGCCCTCGCCGTCTGCGCCGAACTGTGCGCCTCGCCGGACGGACTGTATGTCACCGCCGACGCCAACCAGTCGATCTACGGGCGAGGCTACAGCTGGCTGCGCGCGCACAGCAGCCTCAACTTTCAGGGCCGGACAACCATCCTCCGCCGCAACTACCGCAGCACGCGCGCTATCGCCGCCGCCGCCGCGAGCCTCATGGGCGGCTCGGACGCCGACGCCGACAGCCTCGCCGCAACCGCCGTCCGCGAGGGACCGCCGCCCGTTCTCGCCGCCGTTCGCAATGAGAATGAGGAGGCGCGCCTCATCGCCGACTATCTGACTGCCTCGGCCGATGAGCTCCGCCTGCCGCTCAGCAGCGCCGCCATCCTCGTCCGCTTCGAGCGCATCGGGCAGGATATCGCGAAGCGGCTCCGGGAGCTCAACGTCGACGCGCGCGTCGTTCACGGCGACCAGCTCGACCTCGACGCGCCTTTCGTCAAGGTGCTGACGATGCATTCGGCGAAGGGGCTCGAATTCCCAATCGTCGTTGTTCCCCGCATCGACCGCGGCGTCATGCCCTTCCTCCAAGGGGCGGTCGGGCCCGACGCGCGAGCCGAGCGCGCTGCCGACGAGCGGCGCCTCCTGTTCGTTGCGCTCACCCGCGCCATGCGCCGCCTGCTCGTCACGCATACGCAGAACGCGCCATCCCCCTTCCTCAACGACCTTGACCGCGCGCTCTGGACGTCAGTCGCCGCCGGTTCCCGCTAGAGCGCTCCGCAGCCAGCGCTTGCCGATGGGAAGAGTATGCGTTTCGGCCGCTCCCGGGGACGCCGGCACGGCGGAGCGTCTATCATGGCACGTCGAACGTCACCTGGAGGATGCATGAGCGACGAGCCTGTTCTGGTCGAACGACGCGGTCCGAAGCTGTATCTCACTCTCAACCGGCCGCAGGTCATCAACGCCCTGACCCTCGACATGCTGCGCATCATCGACCGCGCTCTCGATGAGGCGGAGCGGGATGAGGAGATCCGGGTCGTTCTCCTGCGCGGCGCCGGCGAACGGGGCTTCTGCTCAGGGCTTGACACGAAGGTGCTCGCCGAGCTGCGCGAACGGGGCGCCGAGGAGGGGCCGCTCACCTTTGTCCGCCTCTACGCCGTCGCCAAGCGCCTCGATTCGTTTCCCAAGCCGGTGATCACGCTTGTCCACGGCCACTGCATCGCCGCCGGCGCTCAGCTGGCGACCGCAGGCGACATCGTCATCGCCGGCGAGAGCCTGAAAATGCTCGAGAACGAAATGCGATCGAGCGGCTTCAACGACGAAAGCTGGGCGATCCGGCTCGGGCGCAATCTCGGCAAGCTGCGCGCTCATCGGTTCTTGCTGCTGATGGAGCGTCTCGACGCGCTGACCGCTCAACAGCTTGGCCTCGTCACCCTCGTCGTGCCCGACGACCAGCTCGCCGCAAAGGGCGACGAGATCGCCGACCAAGTCGCTACCTATCTGCCGCAGGTGGTCTCGCGTACCCTCGAACTCGTCGAGCGAGGCGCCTACGGACGCGACTAAACGCGCCCAAAACCGGCGATACTGACGCCGTGGATCACGCGAGCGAAGGGTCGGCGCTCCTCGTCAACCTCGCCATTGCCTTAGCGTTCGCCTGGCTTGGCGCCGTGGTGAGCGCACGGCTGCGCATCTCGCCGATCCTCGGCTATATCCTCGCCGGCATCGCCCTCGGGCCGTATACGCCGGGCTTCCGGGGCGATCTCGAGACGGTGAGCGCCATCGCCGACCTCGGGGTCATCCTGCTGATGTTCACTGTCGGCGTCGACGTCTCGCTCCGCCGCTTGGTCGAACTCGGCTGGACAGCCTTTCTCGCCGGCGGCGTGCAGGTCGCAGCGACACTCGCGGTCGCCTTCGGCGTGGGCGCGCTTTTCGGCTGGCCCTTCGCCGAGGCGTTCTGCTTCGGCACCGCCATCGCGATCTCCTCGAGCGTTGTCACCGGCAAGCTGCTGAACGAGCGCGGCGAGACCGGCTCAACCCACGGCCAGATCGCCTTTGCCATCTCTACCGTCCAAGATCTCGCCACGATCGGGCTGGTGATCGTCCTCCGCTCGCTCAGCGGCGACCATGGAACCACGCCGGGCGACGTCGCGCTCGCTATCGGCAAGGCGTTTCTCTTTTTTATCATTCTCGTTCCGATCGGCGTGCGGCTCTTTCCTTGGCTGTTCGAGCGCGTCGCGCGGCTGCGCAACCGCGAAGTGTTCGCGCTCACCGTCGCCGCGGTAGCGCTCGCGGTCGCTTCGAGCGCCACGCTCTTTGGCCTGTCGCTCGCGCTCGGCGCCTTTATCGCCGGCATCGTCGTCAGCGAGTCGGAGCTGTCGCACCGCATCCTCGCTACCGCCGGCCCCTTGCGCGACATCTTCGCCGGCATCTTCTTCGTCTCGGTCGGCATGCTGCTCAACCCGTCGGCTGTTGTGGCGGACTGGCGCCTCGCGCTGACCGTTCTTCTCCTCATCATGGTTGTCAAGCCCGCAATCATCGCGGCGATCGTGCGCGCCATCGGCCACCCCTGGCGAACCGGCGCGCTCGTGGCCGGCGTGATGGCGCACTCGGGGGAGTTTTCGTTCTTGCTCGCCTCCACCGGACTGACGCTCGGCATCCTCTCGTCCGACGTCTTCGCGCTCATCCTCTCCGGCTCGCTCGTCTCGATGATCGCCGCGCCCGGCTCCTACCGCCTCGCCCGCGCTGTCGGCGAACGCCTGCGCCGTCCTCTTCCGCCGACCGAGATCGCCTCCTTGATCGAGGCGTCGCCGCGTCCTCCAGCCGTGATCCTCGGCTACGGCCGCGTCGGCCAAGTGATCGGCAGCGCGCTCGCCCGGCGGGGCCTCTCGTTTGTCGCCGTTGATGAAGACCCAGAGGTTGTCCGGCGGCTGTGGGCGCAGGGACGGCCGGCCATCCTCGGCGAGGCCGACAATCCCTTCCTGCTTGACCAGCTTGGACTCGAGCATGCCCGATTGCTGATCATCGCCCTGCCCGACGCGCTCGCGACGCGGATCGTCGTCGAGCATGTCCGCTCCACCTATCCCCGCCTCCCGATCATCGCGCGCTGTCATTCCCTCGCCGAGCAGGAGCATCTCCTCAAACTCGGCGTCCAGGAAGCCGTCGTCGGCGAGATCGAACTGGCGATCGAGATGACCCGCTTTGCCCTCCGCCGCTTCGGGATCAGTGCCGCCGAGATCCAAGGAATGCTGCAGCGGCTTCGCTCACACCACGAGCCCTCAGAGTGGTGACCGCCGCTCACCGGACCGAGCGGTCGGGATCCGATCCGGCCGCTGCCGGCAGTTCGCGCCGCTCGAGGAGACGCTGCCCCTCGCGCCACCACCTCGGGTCGCCATGGTCACGATGCCACAGCCAATGCTCAACGCCCCAGAGCGCGATATCGGAGAAGCCGAAACTCGCAAGCCTCGCGACGAGCGGAGCAATATCGTGCGGCCGAAAGCTGGGCGTCTCGAAATGACGATACACCTTGTCTCCCGGCTCCCACGGCTTGGCCTGACATTCGGCGATCATCACGCGCTTGCCCGCCGCGAGGACAGCATCGCGCCAGGCAAGAAGCGCGCCGTAATCGTCGGGGTCGATCGCCCGCAAGTAGGACGGCAGCCCGAAAAACTTCCACCCGATGTTCGGGTAGACATCGAGACCGACGATATCCGCAAGCGCGATCAGCGCCCGCTCTGACCGCATGCCGAAGAGCGGCACCGTGACCGGCTGGGCGGCGAGCCGCCACTGCAGGCTCTGCAGGCCGGTCACAAGGCGGTGCGTCCCCACATAGGCAGTCAGCAGAATCGGCCGCCCGAGCCGATCCGCGCTCCGCACAATCGCCACCTGCTGGCGAAGATACGGCTCATCAAGCGTCCAGCCGTGCTCCGTCAGCACCGGCTCGAACGGCTCATTCTCAACTTGCAGCACCGTGATCTCCGGCGCTGCGGCATAGCGCTCGGCCACAGCGCGCGTAAACGCGTGCGCAAGCGCAGCAAGGCGCGGGTCGCGCGTGATCAGGCCAGTCGGCGGCAGCCAGACCGACTCGTGCACCCACCACGGCAGGTGGTATTCCGGCCACACTGGCGCTTTCATGCCGAGAGTCAGGATGACGGGAATGCCGCGCCGCGCCGCCTTTTCGAGATAGCGCTCAAGACGTCCCCAGTCGAATTTCCCTTCCCGCTGCTCGAGTTCGTTCCAGTAGGCGCCCAGCCGGATGAAATCAAGATTGAGCGAGAGGATCTCGTCGAACGCCGCGGGCGCGTCGAGGTCCATATAGCTGGCCTCAAGCGGGCTGAAATTCGCGCCGAGACGGAGCGTTTCGGTCGGCGCCGGCAGCGCGGGGGCGGCCGAGGCTGGCTGCCAGATGAACGGCGCGGCGAGGTCGAGCGCTGCCACGCCGCCGACGACGGCCCCAATCCGCGCAAGCAGCGTTCGGCGGGTCAGCCGGCTCATCCTCGCCGCTCCGCTAGGATCACCTCGGCAGCCCGGCGAGCAGCATCCGGCCGCCCCAGCCGGCGCGCGCCCTCGGTCAGCCGAGCCAGCTCGGCCGGCTGCTGCGTCAGCTTGCGCAGTGCCTGCACCACCTGCGCCGGGGTGCGCGTGCGGTAGCCGGCGCCGTGGCGCTCCACCCATTCGTCGTTGCCCTCCTCCTGCCCGGGCAGGACGTGGGTGATGAGAAGCGGCCGCCCCGCCGCGAGGCACTCGACGATCGACTGCGGGCCGCCTTTCGAGACGACGATATCGCTTGCCTTGATCAGGTCGGGCATATTGTGCGCGAAGCCGAACACTTTGGCGGGGGTGAACAGCGGCAAAGAGTCGATCGCCGCCTTGGCACGCTGATTGCGACCAGTGACGACAAGCAGCTGGATCGGCAGCCCTGCTTGGTCGATGACATTGACGAGCGCCGGCAAATTGCCTGTCCCCTCTCCGCCGCCGATGACCAGAACTGTCAGCCGCGTGGGGTCGAGCCCGAGCGCGACCCGCAATTGCCGGGGGTCGCTCGGGGTAGCGAACGCTCGCCCCACCGGGATCCCCGTCAGCACAATCCGGTCGCGAGGAACGCCGTACGTGACGAGCAGGTCGGCGCCCTCTGGGGTCGGCGCGGTATAGCGCTCGACCTCCCCGCGCACCCAGCTGCAATGGAAGCGGACAAGGTCTGGAATGACGACGACCATCGGCGTCGCTACCCCTTCCGCCTGCGCCGCTTTCACCATCGGCCGGATGACGAGGGCATGGACCGAAACTATGACATCGGGCTGGTAGCGGCGAAGCAGTACCCGCCCTCGCCGAACGAGAACGGCCTCGTTCGCTGTCGCAATCCTCTCGAAGAGAGCTGGCCGGTTGGTCAGGTGATAGGCAAGCCCGTACAGCCAAGGCGCGGCGCGGATGACGGTGCCGTAGCTATGGATGAGCCGGTCGACGAAACGGCGGCGCTTGCCGAGGGCGAAGAGGTCGACAATCGGGGCGTCGATCGCCGGGTCGATCGCCTCAAACGCTTCGACGAGAGCGCGACAGACCGCGCGGTGGCCGCCACCCGTGTCCGACATCATCAGGAGGATGGTGGTCATCTGACAGGGGTGGAGTATACCGCGCCTTTCGCGCCGCGCTCAGATATGCTACGGTCAAGAAGCGATCGCGCACATCGGGAGATGTCCGCATGACCGGAGAACGGCTGCACAAAGTTCTCGCCGCCGCAGGCGTCGCCTCTCGACGCCGCGCCGAGCGGATGATCCTCGAAGGGCGGGTCTCGGTCAATGGGCGGGTGGTCCGCTCGCTCGGCAACAAGGTCGAGCCGACCCGCGACCGCATCGTCGTCGATGGGAAGGTGATCCGGCTGCCCGAGACTCATCGGTATCTGCTCGTCAATAAGCCTGCCGGTGTCCTGACCACGGTCTCCGACCCCTTCAACCGTCCGACGGTGATCGACCTCGTTCGCCATTCGGTCACCGACGCCGAGGGCAACCGCCAGCGGCTCTACCCAATCGGCCGCCTCGATCTCGACAGCGAGGGGCTGCTGCTCCTGACCAACGATGGCCAACTTGCGCATCGGGTCAGCCATCCGAGCACCGGTCTGGAGAAAGAGTACCGCGTTCGCGTGCGCGGCACGGTGACGGAGGAGAAGCTGGAACGGCTGCGCACCGGTATCATGCTCGACGGGAGGCCGACCGCCCCCGCAGTGGTCGAGCTGGAGCGGCAGGAGGGGCCAAGCGGCGCGGTCCTGCGGTTCGTGCTCCATGAAGGACGGAAGCGTCAAGTCCGGCGGATGTGCGAGGCGGTTGAGCTGCGCGTTGTGCGGCTCGTCCGCACGCGCATCGGTCCCATCGAACTTGGCAGCCTGCGGCCCGGCCAGTGCCGCGACCTGACCGAGCGGGAAGTTGCGCTCCTGCGCCAAGCCGTCGGTCTTGGAGATGCCGCCGCGTGAAGGCACTGACGATCGCCATCGACGGCCCGAGCGGCGCCGGCAAGAGCGCTCTCGCCGAGGCGCTTGCGCGCCGGCTGGGATACCGCTACCTCGACACGGGGGTGTGGTATCGGGCAGTCGCGCTCGCCGCGCTCCGCGCCGGGATCGCCGTCGACGATACGGCGGCGCTGACCGCGCTCGCGCAACGGCTCGATATCCGCATTGAGCCGACTGGCCCCGCCGATGGCCGGCAATACACCGCCCTGCTGAACGGCGAGGATGTCACCTGGGCAATCCGAGAGCGGCCGGTCGAGCAGATCGTCTCGGAAGTTGCCGCGGTTCCCGGCGTTCGCACGGCGGTCGTCGCCCAGCAGCAGCGGCAGGCGGGGGCAGGCGGCGCAATCCTCGCCGGCAGAGATATCGGCACCGTGGTCCTTCCCAACGCTGACCTGAAAATCTATCTCAACGCCTCGCCGGAAGTGCGCGCGCGGCGCCGGCTGGAGCAGCTGCGCGCCCGCGGAGTTGCGGCTGACTACGACACGGTGCTCGCCGATATCTATCACCGCGATCAGATCGACTCATCGCGCGAGATGTCGCCGTTGCGCCGCGCCCCGGACGCGATCGAAGTGCGCAATGACGAGGTGTCGCTCGACGAACTGGTCGATCAGGTGTTTCAGCTTGTGGAGGAGAGAAGACGTCACGTCTGCAGCGCCCGATAGACCTCGGGCTTCGCCTGATTGTTGCGCTGGTCGCTCGCGCGCAGGTCGAAGGGCGGGAACGCGTGCCGCGCGAGGGAGCGCTGCTGCTTGTCGCAAACCATCTCAGCTGGGCTGACCCGCCGCTGCTTGTCGCGACCTCGCCGCGGCTCCTGAACTTCATGGCCAAGGCAGAGCTGTGGGAAAATCCGATCCTCGCCTTTCTCGGCCGGCACCACGGCGAACTGCGCGTCCGGCGCGGCGAGGCCGATCGCCACGCGATCCGCGATGCAGAAGCGCTGCTCCGGCGCGGGGGTTTCCTCGGGCTGATGCCGGAAGGAACGCGCAGCAAAACAGGGGGGCTGCAGCCGGGAAAGCCCGGAGCGGCGTACCTCGCCCTGCGCTGCAATGTGCCGATCCTTCCCGCCGCTGTCTGGGGCACTGAGGCAATCAAGAAGCCGACGGACCTGCTTCGGCGCCCGCGCGTCCATGTCGTCTTCGGCGAGCCGTTCACGCTCGACCCGAGCTTGCGCAAGCATCTCGAGGTCGCCACCGACCAGATCATGCGCGCCATCGCCGCGCTGCTGCCCGAGCGCTACCGGGGCGTTTATCGGGACCCCTCGCCGAGGTCGGCGGCGCCATCTCCCGCCGGAAGCAGCTGACCGCGCAGCGCCGCCTGCACTCGGCGCAGCGCCTCGACCAGCGGCCGCGGTTCGTCGCCGTCGATAGCCCAGCGTCCTGGCAGGTCGGGCAGACTGTCCCACGCCTCAAACGAGAGAAAGCCCGCCACCTCGATGCCCGCCAGCTCCTCGGTCGGCAGTTCGCGCTCATCGAGGGCGCGGAGCAGCGCGACCCGCCCGTGCTGGTCAACGGGCTCGATCGACCAGAACTCCGGCAGCGGATCGATTAGCAGCCAGAGGACATCCTCGGCCGGGCCGTCCCACAGCGCGCTCGCACGGCGAATGCTCATCGGCTGGAGCTCGGAAAGAGGGTGGAGACGAGGAATTCGGCAACCTCGTGCTCCGCGCACTGGGGCGACAGGCCCTGCTCCTCAACGAGGGTCTGCCAGGCAGAGAATGAGGTCAAGCTGTACGTTATGGTGATTGCGCGGGCGAGGGGGAGACAGAGCGCGCCGCGGCTTTCTGCGTTGCGCAAAATCTCCGCAATGATCGCTCGTCGGCGGGCGCGGACCCGAGCGACAGCTTCCTCGAGATCGCGCGAGCCGCGGAGGCGAAGAATGACGCGGAGCAGCGGCGCATTTTGCGCGTAATCCCTGAAACAGGAGCGAATGAGGCTCCGGAGCTGCGCGGCCGGCGCTGTCTCCGTCGTCTCCCACTGTTTCTGTTCTTCCCACTCAAGCCGCAGCATATCGTACGCAGCGGCAAACAGCTGGTCACGCGAGTTGAAGTGGTAATAAATCGTTCCCGGCGCGACATCGGCGCGCTCGGCAACTGCCTGCAAGGTGACCGCATCGGGACCGACCTCGACGATCAGGTCAAGCGCAGCGCGCAGCACGCGTTCGCGCGTCGCAGCCGTCAATTGGGCCCGTCGGGCCATAGAATATGGTCGTGGCACTGTCCTCTCCGCACTCGCTCCCGCGCACCAATCGGCAGGACGAGCGATGGCAGATATACGATGCGCCTAGCGCCGCCTTATGGGGCGCGCACCGGATAGTAGCGGAATGGCGCCACGCGGAGAGGCCCATCACCCCGGCGCCAGCACCAGCAAGCAGATGCTGCTGTTCGTCGTGACACCGGCGAGCGAGACGACGTGCGCCGCTCTCTCAACCGACGACGGCACAGTTCGGCACGCGGTTCACGGAAAGAGCCGATACAAAACATCCCCTTCTTTGCACTTTAATTGTATGATGCACTTTGGTCAAATCGGCTAGTCCCATCGATCGGAGAGGTTCGTTATGGCCCGACACTCCTCGCGCCTCAGCCGACGCCGTTTCCTCGGCTACACCGCAGTCTTCAGCGGCGCGACCCTCCTCGCGGCGTGCGCGCCGGCGCAAGCGCCGCAGACGACAACCCAAGCGCCGACCGGCGGCGTCGCTCCCGGCACTCCGGCTGCGCCGACGCCGCGCGGCTCAATCACCTACGCTGCCGCCGGCCTCGCAATTGCGACCCTCGACCCTCACCACCTGACCCCTCCTGCCGACTTTGCCGTTCGGCTCGCCTTCGACTCGCTTCTCGCGCCCGATGAACGCGGCCAGATCAAGGAAGTGCTCGCGACGTCTTACCGAGCGCTTGACCAAACGACGTGGGAATTCAAGCTCCGGCCGAACGTCCGCTTCGCGTCCGGCAACCCCCTCACCGCCCAGGCGGTGAAGTGGAACTACGACCGGGTGAGCAATCCGGAGAACAAGCTCGGTCTCGCCGCTCGCATCCCCACCTATGACTCGTCGGAAGTGGTCGACGAACTGACCATCCGCTTCCGGACCAAAACGCCAGACCCGATCTGGCCGCGGCGCACCTTCTCAATCCTGATCGCCGACCCCGCGGAAGGGCAGAAGCCCGGCTTCGCCAGCAACCCCGGACCGAACGCCGGCAGCGGCTTGTTCCGGATCACCGCTTTCGACCCCGGCCGTTCGGCAACGCTCGAAGCCGTCACTAACAGCTGGCGGGGCGCGCCGCGGCTCGCCAAAATCGAGATCCGTTCGGTGCCAGAGCTCGGCACCGTGATCGCTGGCCTCCGCACCGGCGATATCGACCTAACGCTGCTCGCCGCCGACCGGGTCGAAGACATGGTTCGCGCCGGCCTGCGCAACGCCCAAATCGCCCAGGCGAACATCTACCAGCTCTGGTTCACGACAAACCGCGGCGGACCGATCGCCGACCGGCGCGTTCGCCAAGCGATCGCCTATGCCATCGACAAGGAGGCGATCATCAAGGAGCTGTACGCTGGAGCGGGCAGGGTCGCCTCGCAATGGGTCGGCGAGGACGGCTTCGGCTACAACCCCAATCTGCGGCCCTACCCCTACGACCCCAACCGAGCGAGGCAGCTGCTCGCCGAAGCAGGCTATGCCGGCGGCCTGACCCTCAACGCCGACTTCCTCGGCACCTCGCTTGTCTTCGCCGGCTTCCAGAACGCCACCGAAGGCTATCTGAACGAGGTCGGGATCAAGCTGAACATCAACCCGCTGGAGACGAATGTCTTTGTCCAGCGCGTGTTCAGCGGCCCGCGCGCGCCGATCATGTCGAACGGCGTCCAATATGGCCCTGCCTTCGACGCCGACTTCTCGCTCAACTGGTTCAGCAATAAGATCCAGCCGCCCGACGCCGTCATGTTCGACAACCCGCGCTTCCAGCAGCTGTTCGACCAGAGCCGGGCCGAGTTCGACATGAACAAGCGCCGAGAGCTGCTGCAGCAGGCCCAAGCGATTCTCCACGAAGAATTCGCCGGCGTCCCCATCATGCAGCCACTCGATAACTGGGTGCACAACCCCCGTCTCGAGAACTTCCGGCCGCACCCCGTCGGCCTCGGCTATATCGACTGGCAAAATATCTCCGTCTCGCGCTGAGAATATCCCGCCGTTCCGAGAGGGAGCGGCCCGCACGAACGGCCTCGACAGGGCGGTCGTGCACGGGCCGCTTCCTCGTCGTTGCCGAAAAGTGTTCTCTCAGCTGCTCGACACCCCTCCCTTTTCCGTCCCGCATCCGCGGAGACCGGCACCGTACCGCTGAGCGCCGCTGGAGCAGCCGTTTTCGCCCGAGCAACGGCCGTACACGCAGCCTACAATTCCTTGCGATGCACGGGACGGCAGCCCGGCCAGAGCTGAGCGCAGGCCGAGCCGCATTCCCAAAGGCAGCTTCGCCCGCATTCCGCCTCGCGGCCGCTCCTCCAAGCAGCAGCACGCTCGTCACCGCGAGCGCTGAACAGGGCTGGCAGCCCACGTTCCCCTCGACAAGGAGAGGGCAGGGCAGATGACTGTGTGGCATCCGGCGATGAAGAACGCGGCGTCGTGGCTGCACGGCGTCGCGCCGGGATTGGCGGTCGTCTTAGCAGTGGCGATCACCGCTCGCCTCATCGGCCGCTTCGTGCCGGCCACGATCAGCGAGGTGCTGGTCGCCGTCGTGCTCGGCCTGCTCATCGCCAACACCCTCCGTCTTCCCGCTGCTGCTGCCCTCGGCATTCGGCTTGCCGTCCAACGGGTGCTTCGCCTCGGCATCATCCTGCTCGGAGCGCGGCTGTCGCTCGGCGACGTGGTCGCGATCGGCAGTCAAGCGATCCTCCTGATCGCCGTCTTAATGGCGGTCGCCCTCGTCTTCGCCTACAGCGTCGGCCGGCTGCTCGGACTGCCGCGGCGGCTGGCACTGCTGATCGGTGTCGGCACGGCCGTCTGCGGCAACTCGGCGATCATCGCTACCGCTCCGGTCGTCGAAGCGAAGGAGAGCGAGGTCAGCTTCGCCGTCGCGACGATCACCCTATTCGGCACCCTCGCCGTCTTCGTCTACCCGCTCATCGGAGCCGCCCTTCAACTTTCCCAGACGGTCTTCGGGCTGTGGTCCGGCACGGCGATCAATGACACCAGCCAGGTGGTAGCCGCCGCCGCCGCCTACGGGACGGCGGCGCTCGGCACAGCCACAGTGGTGAAGCTGACGCGCAACGCGCTGATGGCGCCGCTTCTGCTCGGCATTGCCTGGTGGTGGGGACGGGGCGCAGCGGCAGCGCGCCGCGGCGCAGCGGGCGCAGTCCCCCTGTTTGTGCTCGGCTTTCTTGCCGTCGTCGCGCTGCGGACAGTCGGGCTGATCCAGCCGCCGCTGACGCTCTGGCTCGACGAAGGAGCGCGCTTCTGCATCCTGCTCGCGCTCGCCGGCGTCGGCCTGAACACCTCGCTCGCTACGCTGCGCGCGATTGGGCTCGCTCCCTTCCTGCTCGGGCTCGGCGCAGCGCTGATCGTCGCCGCCCTCAGCCTGAGCCTAATCACCGCCTTCGGCCTCGGCTGAGCACGGTGCTTCCTCGCTGGACGAAGCAGCCGCCGACTGCGTACGAGGGCAAGGCACAGCGCGCCGGCGGGGTCTCGGCGAACGGCGGTCGGCACGCGCCGCCCTTCTGGGCCGGACTGCCCGTCTCCCTCCTGCTCGGCCTCATGCCGGCGGCCGACGAGGAGAGGCCGAACGCGTGCCCGCCGGCCGCGGTGCGGTCGACTATCCTCCTGAACCGCACCGTCCTCCTCCGGCGCATTTCAAGCACGAGCGAGGGTGGAGGAGAGCGATGCTGAGGCAACGACAGTTCCTCGGGCTGACAGACGCCCCGCTGAGGGCGGAGGCGTTGCGAGCAGCGCTCCTTGCGCGATCGAGGCGGCGGGCAGACCTATCCTCTTCGGGATCGGTATTTCCATCGAGCCGTTCCGCTCGTCGGACCGGCGACGCCGTCGGCGCGCAGCGGCCTCAGCGCCTTCAACGCCCGGCTGCAGCAGCGCCATCGCGACGATCGCTGGCTGCTCGCCGCAATCGCGGAACGCCCCGGCGGCCGGCTGACGGTCCAGACACACCACCCCATTCACTGCCGTTGCCCTCTCGCGCGGCGAAACCGTCTTCACCGACCTTGAAGCGCGGGGACATGGGATCGCGCTGCACTTCCACAAGGATGCCCCCTCGGGCGCGATCCGGAGCGACTGCCGGTCGACCTCTGGGCAGCGGCGAAGGCCGCCCAGATCGCCGTCATCCGGGCGCTCGGCGCGCGGTCGATCCGCTCTTGGAGCGGTGGCAATCTCTATCCCGGCCTCCTCGAGGCAGCTGCGCGCGCCGAGCGCAAGGTGTTCGGCGACTATACGCCCCGACGACGCCGGCTCGCGCCGCTTGCCGATGCCGGACAGCGCGAGTGCCTATTTCGCGGTCCTCCGCCGAAGCGTCGCCGCCTCAATCGCGGCCGCGGGCGCCGACCAGGTCAACGCCCTCGCAAGGCATCCCGTGAATTCCGGCGCGGTCCGGCCGACCGCACGCCGTGCTGCAGCAGCTCCTGAGGGCATGATCGCCCCGCCGTCCGCGGGGAAGCAGTGCAGTAGGCAACGTTCTCCGAGATGGCCGATGCTGACCGTGCGTGGGAAGCCGCGAAGTCCAGCCAAGCGCTGCACGCCGGCGACGGGACCGCCGGCCAGCTCGTTTTCCCCACCATCCCGCGAGGGGCGCCGATTGGCGGCCGCCTTAGAAGACGGTGACACCTCCCGTCACCCGAGCCCGCTGCTTGCCGCTCGGCGGCGGCACGATGCGCCGCCTCTCCCGCCGCTCTGCTGTCCCCGCTGCGCCCTTCACCTTCGCGATCACCGCGCACGACTGCCGCAAAGCTGGATGCACGCGCCGGAACAGGGAGGAGCATCCAGCATCCGCTGACGCCGCGCGGTTACGCTGCGTCGGAGCGAGTGCCCGCCCTCGGGAGAGAAGAGCGGCACTCGACCACCCTTCGCGCAAGACGAAGGACTTTCCTCCCGCCGCGGGGGACCGCGTCTCGGCGGTCCGCGCGCTGCGGGCCGACAGGCGATCGGGCCGGCAGCATGCCGCCGCAGCAGTGGGTCACCCGGCCGCCCGAGCGAGAACGCGGCGACGCTCGCCGCCGCCGCAGTTCGGCTGTCGACTGCCGTTGACGCCGAGGCGCTGCCGTTGCTACACTAGTAAGGCGCGGCGCTCCGCCCGGAGCGCCCTTTTCGTGTGTCGATCGTCGCCGGCGCGAGGCCGGCCGAGGTGTGTAAAGGTGTACGCGATCGTCGACGCCGGCGGGCATCAGCTGAAGGTGCGCGCAGGACAGGTTCTGGATATTGACCGGCGCGAGCTTGCGCCGGGAGCAGCCATCGAGTTCGACCGGGTGCTGCTCCTCGCAGACGGCGCGTCGGTCACCGTTGGCCAGCCGACAATCCCTGGCGCGAAAGTGCGGGCAACTGTGCTTCGTGAGGTGAAAGGCGAAAAGATCGTCGTCTTCAAGTACCGAGCGAAGGTGCGGTATCGCCGCCGCCTCGGTCATCGCCAGCGCTACACTCGGGTGCGGATCGACAGCATCGAGGGAGGCAGTCATGGCGCATAAGAAAGGGGTCGGCAGCTCACGCAACGGCCGCGACAGCAACTCCAAGCGGCTTGGCGTAAAGCTGTATGACGGGCAGTTCGTGCGCGCTGGCGGCATTATTGTCCGCCAACGCGGCACGCCGATCAAGCCCGGCCGGAACGTTGGCGTCGGCCGCGACCACACCCTGTTCGCTCTGGTCGACGGCATCGTCAAGTTTGAACGCGCTGGGCAAGAGCACCGCAAGGCGTCCGTCATTCCGGTGGCGGCAGAATGAAACCGAAGATCCATCCTCCTTACACTAAGGCGGTGATCACCTGCTCCTGCGGCGAGACGTTTGAGACCGGCTCGGTGAAGGCAGTCATGCGGGTCGATGTCTGCAGCAAGTGTCACCCCTACTTCACGGGCGAGCAGCGCATTGTCGACACAGCCGGCCGCGTCGAGCGGTTCAAGCGCCGCTTCGGCATCACCGACTAGCGCCCGCTCTCCCCGGTCGCTTGCCGCCTCCGTTCGCCTCTCATCCCGCCGCGGTAACTAGGCGATCGGTGTTCTCTGCCGCAGGCGCGCCGCGGCAAGCAGCCGCGGCCTGAGCCTGCCCCGCGAGAGGAAGGCCGGGCGGGAGCGGAGACTTCCTTCGACGCGATTCGCTGGCGCGTCGGGGCGCGGAGACGACACCGCCCCGCTGCCGCCTGCCCTCTGCCAGCCGCGCTGCCGTCCCCGCGCAACGGCCGCCGGAGCGACCTACCGCTGCAACTCGCTCGCTGGCGATGCGGCGCTCCTCACCGGCGCTGCAGGACCGTGCCCTCTCCGCCCTGGCCGCCGGTTGTGCGCTTGCGGGACTGTGGATACAATAGCCCGGCGCGGGCGAAGGGGCCTGCAGAAGCAGCGAAAACGCAGCAAGCGAACGCAGTCGCCTGCTCGCGCTGGTGATTGTGCCGAGGCGGAGGAGCGGCCATGAATTTTGAGCTCACTCCCGAACAGCGTGCCTTCCAGCGCGAGGTCGCGGAATTCCTCGCCGCCGAGCTCCCTCCCGGCCGATTTTACGAGGAGAGCCGTCAGTCCCCAGAGCAGAAACGCGAACTCGACCGCTTTCTCAAGGCCCTCGCTCAGAAGCGGTGGCTGGCGATCAGCTGGCCCGTCGAATACGGCGGCGCCGGACTCAGCATTGTCCATCACGCCATCTTCAACGAGCAGATGGGCTATCACAAAGCGCCGAACGAGGCGCTGGTCCCGGTCACTATCATCGGACCGGCCATTCTGCAGTTCGGCACTGAGGAACAGAAGCGGGAGCATCTCCCTCGGATCACGAGCGGTGAAGGCGTCTATTGGCAGCTGTTCACCGAGCCCGAGGCAGGGTCCGACCTTGCATCGCTTCAGACGCGGGCGATCCGGGATGGGGATGAGTTCGTCGTCAACGGGCAGAAGATCTTTGTGGGAGACGGACGCGAGCCCGACTACTTCTATCTCGCCGCCCGGACCGACCCAGAGGCGCCGAAGCATCGAGGGATCAGCATCTTCCTCGTCGACGCGCGAACGCCCGGCATCACCGTCCACAAACTGGATCCGGTCGCCGGCTGGGCAAAAAACCAAGTCTTCTTTGATGACGTGCGCATTCCCGCCAGCGCGCTGATGGGACAGCTGAACAACGGCTGGAGCCACATGCGCGACACCCTCTCGGTGGAGCGCTCGGGGATCGCCTCCAATGGTGAACTGCGCCGCTCGCTCGAAGACCTGATCGAGGCCTGCCGGCGGCTGCGGCGCGACGGCCGGCCGGTGCTTGAGTACGAATGGGCCCAGGACATGCTCGCCGACCTGCTCATCGAACTCGAGGCGTGGCGGCTGCTCTGCTGGCGCATCGTCCACCTCCAATCGATCGGCGCGCCGATTAACGCCGAGGCGTCGATTGTCGCCATCCACCGCAAGGCGTTCTTCCCGCTCTTTCAGAACGCTGTCTACCGCCTCACCGGGAGCTATGCGCTCTTCCACCGCACCTCTCCGCTCGCACTCGCGGGGGGCGATTTTGAGATGTGGCAGCGCGAAGCGATCCACACTCACAGCGCCGGCACGCCGGAAATCCAGCGCAACATCGTCGCTCTTCGCGGCCTCGGGTTGCCGCGATGAACTTGAGCTTCACCGAGGAGCAAGAGCTCCTCCGCCGCGCAGCGCGCGAGTTTCTTGAGGCGCACTCCCCTCCCGCTGTCGCGCGCGAGGTGGAAGACCGCCGCGAAGCGATGTCGTCCCTCCTCTGGCGCTCACTCGCCGAGCTTGGCTGGCTTGGGCTCGGCCTGCCGGAGGAGGTGGGCGGCAGCGGGGGCGGAGCGCTCGAGGTCGCGCTCTTCGCCGAAGAACTGGGGCGGGCGATCGCGCCAGTCCCGTGGATCCCGTCGGTCGTCTGGAGCGGCGCCCTGCTCGCCGCTTTTCGCTCGCCGCCGCTCGACGACCTCCTGCGCCGCATCATCGCCGGCAGCGCTATCGTCGTTCCCGCTCTTCGCGAGCACGATCTTGGCTACGGTCCGGAGCAGCTGCGCTGCCGCGCCGAGCGGCGGGAGGACGGCTGGCGGCTGACCGGCGAAAAGCGCTTCGTCGTCGACGGCGCGGCCGCTTCGCATTTTGTCGTCCTTGCCCGCGACGGCGCCGGGAGACTGACCGCCTTTCTGGTCGAGGCAGGGGGCGAGGGCGTCACGGTAACTGCGCATCCGACGACGGCCGGCGACGGCTTGGCGAGCGTGCAGCTGGCGGAGGTCCGGCCGCTCGACGTGATCGGACCAGTCGGCAACGGCTGGGCCGCCATCCAAAACGCCGAGCAGCGCGCAACGAACGCGCTGACAGCGTGGATGCTGGGCGGCACCGAGAAACAGCTCGAGGCTGCGGTCGACTACGCGAAGGTTCGGATACAGTTCGGCCGCCCCATCGGCTCGTTCCAAGCGATCCAGCATAAGCTGGCCGAAGTGCGGTGGCGGCTGGATGCGCTCCGGCTGCTGACCTATAAAGCCGCCTCCTCCCTCGCCGCCGGCCGCGACGCCGCGATCGAGGTGTCGGAGGCGAAAGCGTACGCCAACCGCTGGATCAGCTGGTCGATGCACCGCATCCACGAAGTCTTTGCCGGCATCGGCTTCATGCGCGTCCACGACACCCAGCTGTACTACCGCCGGCTGAAAGTTGCCGAGTCGATCTGGGGCGATGAGCAGCATCACCGCCGGGAGGTCGTCCGCGGCCGGCTGCTCCAGCCGCCCCCCTAAGCTCCTCCCGAAACGAGACAGCCATCGCTCGGCGCTGCTCGGCGCGCCCCCGGAAGGCAGACCGTTCCCGCAAGATGCCGGCAGCGCGCCAGCCAGAGGATGCCCCTCTCTCCGCAGCGCTCCCTGCTGCGCCCGCCGCTACTAGATTCGGATCGGCGGCAGGCGCCACGTTTCACCGCGCGTCCAGCGAATGGCCGTGAAGCCGCGCTCGCTCACGCTATCATCGCGCAGCACCTCGGGCTCGTAGTAGTAGCCGCGCTCGACGAGGCGGACGCCATCGATCGTGAGATCTCCCTCCAGGAGATACAGTTCGTCGCCGCCCGGCCGAACCGCGCCGCTGCCGCGCCAGCCAGCCGGCGCGCGCATCAGCCATGTCGTCCACCCCGTCTCGACATCGTCCCAGAGATGCTTCGCCTCGAACCCGGCGGGCCGGCCATTCTCGAGCAGGACAGGCTCCCAGGGCACGGCGTTCAGATTGGCATTGGAGACCGCGCGGTTCCTGCACCAGTGAGGCGCATGCGGCGCGATCCATTCGCGGCCGTCCCAGTTGGGCGGGATCTCGGTGAAGGTGAAGTCGGCCGGCGCATCGATCTTGATCAGGATTTCTGCCCCCGAGGGGAACCGGTAGCCCGCGGGATGCCACCAATAGGGCGGGTGCATCAGGTAGCCGAGGCTGTGCCAGTCGTACCAGCCGGCGAAGTCGCACGTCCCCGTCAGCAGAAAATTCTCTTCATGACAGGTGTGGTATTCGAGCAGGTGCCCGCGGTCGTTGCGGCGCGCGCTGTCAATAAAAATGACGAATGTCTCGGCGCCGCTCTGCGGGTCATAGGCGAGCCGCTCGCGCCAGCCGCCGTCGCGCTCGACCACCTCGCGATCGGCGCGGTTCGACGGCGCAACCCGGATACGCTTCATCAGCGACCTCCGCGAGAAGGAGTTCCGCTAGGGGGGTTGGGACAAGCCGCCTCGCCGCCAGGCACGGGAACGCCGGCTCGTTGAGGAGAGCCGTCCACCACCGAAGAGCGGGCACGCTCGCCCAGCGGTCCAGTGAGGAGAAGCGCACTGCCCGCCGCTTCCAGCAGCGCGTTGTCCGCTGGCGTCACGTTTCCCGGCCTGAGCGCCTCTCGGGACTGCAGCCGGCCCGCCCCGACGCTGGCGCGGCAGCGGGCACCGCGCGTCGCCGCCGGGCCGCAGCCGACTCTGAGTGCGAGGGAGACAGCGGCACGCTTCTCACCCTGCCGGCCCACCCAGCGAGCCTCCGCGAGCACAGCGGGCATCAGCCGGCCAGCAGCAGAGCGGACGCGAGGCTGGGAGAGCGCGCCGTCTGCCCCCTGGCCGGCAGCGGGCCCGTTCAGCGGCGCTGGGACGCCGAGCAGGGTCGGCAGCCCCTGAGTCGCGGGAAGGCGCGAAGACCGGCGCCGCTGCGGCAGGAAAGCACGCCCTCGAAGATAGCCGGCCGGCCCGGACCACCGAGCAGCGCAGAAACCTTGAACGTCTTCGGCCATCCGCGCCGCTGGGTTCGAGGCCGTGCCGAGCGCGGTTCCAGCCGTCTGAGCCGACGCCGAGCCTGAGAAGGATGCGGCTGTCCGACGACGAGCAGGGGTGAACCGTTCGCGGCAGCGTGCAGAGCAGCACGGTGACGCAGCTGCCGGCGGGTGCCCGCCGCGCCACCGCCGGGCAGGCCGTTGCCGAGACAATGGCTCATCGCCCTCGACCACTGCTTCCAGCAGCGCAGGGCCGAGTTTCTCGCGCTGCCGGATGCGGTTTCGTGTCATCCGACCCCTCAAGAATGCGCGCCCCGCTCCGCTCTTCCGGCCGCCGCTGCCGCCTCCGCGAGCCACCGACCAAGGCGGGCGCGTCGGCAGAAGCTGGCCGCCGCGCCGAGAGCAGGAGGAGCAACGCCTCACAGGTCGACCGTCGCCGCGTCATAGTAGCGGAGCGCTTGTTCCTGCTCCGCGGCGCGCTGCGCTGAGCCGTCAGCATAACGCCGCTCGGGGTCGGGCTCGAAGAAGCGGTCGCCGTTCGCCCGCGATTCGAGCTGGACGAAATGGCAGCGCGGCATCCGCGCCCGCTCGTACCGCCGGAGGGCGGTCGGAACATCCTCTTCCATCGTCAGGCAGCGCGCCAGCACCATGCCGTCCTCGATCGCCATCCCCGCCCCTTGGCCGAGAAACGGCAGCGCAGGATGCGCCGCGTCGCCAAGCAAGGTCACGCGGCCGCGCCCCCATTCGGGCAGCGGGTCGCGGTCGAAGAGCGCCCACTTGAAGCACAGCTCCGGCGGGGTGGCGCGAATGACGTCGAGCACCGCCGGGTCCCAGCCGGCGAATTCATCCAGCACCTCCGCGACAGGGGTGTGCAGCTTCCAGCTTTCCTCGGCCCACGCGCCCTGCGCCGAGTGAGCGACATAGTTCATCAGCGATCCGCCGCGCACGGGATACCGGAGGAAGGCATGGTCCGGCCCCGTCCAAAGGCACGAGGTCGGAAAGCGATGCTCCGCGCCGAGCCGCTCCATTGGCACGAGACCGCGCCACGCGACTTTCCCCGTGAAGCGCGGCGCGTCCGGACCGAACAGGCAGGCGCGCACTTGCGATCGGATGCCATCTGCGCCAATAAGCGCCGACCCCAGCGCGCGGACGCCGTTCTCGAACTCGGCGACAACCCCTTCGGCCGTCTCCTCGAAGCGACGAACGGTGTGGCCAAGCTGGATGACCACGCCTGCCGCGCGCGCGGCGTCGACAAGGATCGCATGGAGATCAGCGCGGTGGATGAAGTACTGCGGCGCGCCGTAGCGTTCCCGGCTCGCAGCGCCGTTCGGCGTCAGCCGAAGCAGTTCGCCGGTCTTCCAATGGCGCGCTCCCGCCGACTCAGGGAGCACTCCTTTCGCTTCAAGCGCTGCGCCGAGGCCAAGGTGCTCGAGGACCCGGGTCGCGTTGGGATACATCGTAATGCCGGCGCCGACATCGCCCAGTTCGGCAGCCTGCTCGAACAGCATGACCGCGTGTCCCCGACGAGCGAGGGCAAGCGCCGCCGTCAGGCCTCCCAGCCCTGCTCCGATAACTATCACCGGCAAGCGTCCCCACGGCATGGTCTCATCGTCTGACACCTGCCGCGCCCTGTCAAGTAAGGGGCCGCCAAGGAGGCAGCGCGCCGGCGGCGGAGGGCCAAAATGATGAGCGCCGCGGCGGCGCGAAAGCGTGGGGAACTAGAGGGAGCCCTTCAGCGCCGCGCCGGCGAGCTGAGCAGCGTGCGGACCGCTCGTACGGCTAGCCGCCGCGCGAGCGGTGGAGCACCCGAACAAGCCCAGGTCGACATGCAGAGCGCCGCGGCGAGAGAGAGGGCCGTCTTCGCGGCAATGAACGCCGGCGCTCCCCGCCGCCTCGCTATCGATCGGCGCGACGAGACAGCTCGGCTGCTGCCGGATCACTCGGCCAGACCGCGGGAGGGGAGGCTGGCCTCTGCGTGAACGAACTCGCCGACGCTCTGCGCGAAGCCGTCTGCTGCGCCGGATGGCCGCGGGGTCGGCGCGCCCCGCCTCCCGCGCTACAGCATCTTATCCGCCATGATGATGGCGCGAGCGATATCAACGAGCTTGCGGTTTTCGTTCTGGCTTTGGATCTGCATCCGACGAAACGCTTCCTGCTCGGTCAGGTTGCGCCGGTTCATCAGGATGCCCTTGGCCTGTTCGATCAGCTTGCGCGCCTCGAGCGCTTCGCGCAGATCGTCGATATCCTTGCGCAGCTCGCGAAACTCCTCAAAGCGCGAGGTGGCAAGGATGATCGCGGGCAGGAGGTCCGCCTCCGAAACCGGCTTCATCAGATAGGCGAAGATGCCGGCGTCGGCAGCCCGTTCGGCAAGCGATTTCTCGCTGTACGCTGTCACCAGCACGATCGGCACCGGGCGCTCGGCGGTGATCTGCTTCGCCGCGTCGATACCGTCCATGCCCGGCATCCGGATGTCCATGATCAGCAAGTCCGGCTTCAGTTCGCGGGCGAGGGCGACCGCCTCTTCTCCCGTCGTTGCCTCGCCGACAACCTGATGCCCCATTCCCTCCAGCTGCTGGCGGAGCGACAAGAGACGCAGCGCCTCATCGTCAGCGATCAGCACGCGCAGGCTACGGCGCTGGAGCGTGGCGCTTGCATCGCGGCGTTGGCGTGTGGTCATGGCGCACCTCGATGGCGTAGGCGTTGTGATTGAGAAGCGCGCAGTTCGCGGGCGTGGTCGTGCGGCGCCGGAGCGACCGGGCGCGAAGCAGGGAGGTGCCGCTGGCAGAGCGGAACTGTCTCCGCTCAAAGCGGCGCCCGACGAAGCCAGGCTCCCAGCACTCGGGTCGGCCTCGCGGTCCGCAGGCAGGCCGCTGCGGCGATGCCGCGCGATCGGTGCTGCCGCGCTCCCCAGCCGGACGCATCACGAGCGCTGGCTTCGGCTGCTGCCGCGCTGGGACCAGCCCGGGCGCGGCTGCGCAAGGGCACGGCTGGAGCGGGAGCGCTGTCAGCGAGGATGGGGAGAGCACCATCGCCGGCGCAGGGCCGCCAAGGAGAGCGAGGCGCGCTCGCACGATGCGGTCATCATTGACCCATCTCCGTCACAACCGTCTATGAAATTGTACCGTCTTTCACAAACCTCCTCGCGCGCAAGGAGGAGCGGATAGAATCCGCCCGCCTGCCGCGCGAGCGGAGGGAACGCCGGCGTGAGGAGGGAGCGTGACGATGCAGCGTGTTGTGGTCACCGGCCTCGGCGCGGTGACGCCGGTTGGGCTGTCGGTTGAAGAGAGCTGGCGCAATCTGCTCGCCGGCTGCTCGGGCGTAGGGCGGATTACCGCCTTTGACACCACAGGGTTCGAAGTGCAGATCGCGGCTGAGGTGCGCGGGTTCGACCCGCTCGCCTATCTCGACCGGAAAGAGGTTCGCCGGACGGACCGCTTCGTTCAACTTGCAATTGCGGCGGCGCGCCAAGCCGTCGACGATGCTGGCATCGAGGTGCGCGACCAGCCCGACATCGGCGCAATCGTCGGCAGCGGCATCGGCGGAATCGCTACCCTCGCTGAGCAGATCCGCGTCCTCCACGAGCGCGGGCCAAGCCGCGTCAGTCCCTTCCTCGTACCGATGATGATCGTCGATATGGCGTCGGGGCAGGTCTCGATCCAGCTGGGATGCAAAGGCCCGAACTATGCCGTTGTTTCCGCCTGCGCAACGGGCGCGGATGCAATCGGCGCCGCCTTTGAGACAATCCGGCGGGGCGATGCGCGGGCGATGATCGCCGGCGGCACCGAAGCGGCCATAACCCCTATCGGCATTGCGGGGTTCGCGGCCGCCCGGGCACTGTCGACGCGCAACGACGACCCTCCCCGCGCCTCGCGCCCCTTCGACGCCGAACGTGACGGCTTCGTCATGGGAGAAGGAGCGGCCGTGCTCGTCCTCGAGTCGCTCGAGTCTGCGCTGGCACGGGGGGCGAAGATCTACTGCGAACTCGCAGGCTACGCCGCAACTGCCGATGCCTACCATATCACCCAGCCCTCCGAAGGAGGCGAGGGCGGCGTGCGAGCGATGCGCCAAGCTCTCCGTTCAGCTGGGCTGACCGCCGATGAGGTCGATTACATCAACGCCCACGGCACCTCCACCGAACTGAACGACAAGCTGGAGACCGTGGCGATTAAGACCGTGTTTGGGGAACGCGCCTACCAGATCCCCATCAGTTCCACGAAGTCGATGACTGGACATCTGCTGGGGGCTGCGGGGGCGTTTGAGGCCGTCGTCTGTGCCAAGACGATCGAGACCGGGTGGATCCATCCGACCATCAACCGGACAACGCCTGACCCGGAGTGCGACCTCGATTATGTCGTGGAAGGAGCGCGTCAGGCGCGGGTGCGGGTGGCGCTCTCAAACTCGCTCGGTTTCGGCGGCCACAACGCAACGCTTGTTTTCCGGGCGTTCGAGCAATAGCGCCGAGGGGTGGTACAATCGCCGCGCCGACCTGCAAGTAATCATCGGCGGAGGGTAGGACCGTATGACGACCGAACCAACCGTGAGCCAACCCGGACTGGTGCTCGGTCCCGGCCCTGAAGGGTGGTGGGATTCGGAGCGCGTCTCCTCCCCTCAAGTGCTGCGCGATGACGACGGCCTCTGGAAGATGTGGTACTACGGCCGCGACCCCGCTTTTGACCGGATGATCAATCTTCCTACCGGACGATGCGGCCTTGCGGTCTCCCGTGACGGCGTCCACTGGGAGCGGGTCAAGGGCCCCCTGACGATGGGCGCAGTCTTCGAGCCGACCTCCGACCCGAACCGGTTCGACAACGCGCATGTGGGCGTCTCCGATATCCGCCGCGAGAACGGTCTCTACTGGATGTGGTACTTCGGCGGCGACCAGAGCACGATCGAACTGAAAATGGGGGAGCAGACGATCAAGGCGAAAGGGGTGCAGATGCGTCCCGGCTGCGCGATCTCGCGCGACGGGATCCATTGGGTGCGCCTCGACGGCCCTTACCGCGGCGCCTTCCTTGAGCCGGGCGCGCCTGGTGAGTTCGACGCGATGTTCTGCGCGTGGCCGCGCGTCATTCAGGTCGAGGATGGCAGCTACCTGATGTACTACCACACTCTCGACCGCGAGAAGGGATTTGTCGTCTGCCTCGCTTCGTCGCCCGACGGCTTCCGGTGGGAGAAGCGCGGTCCTATCCTTGGTCCCGGCGCACCCGGCTCGTTCGACGAGCGCGGCATCTCTTGCCGTCACGTTATCAAGCACGACGGCCAATACCTGATGTTCTACGAAGGCACCAACAACAGCAGCTATTACTGCATCGGCCTCGCCCTTTCTGACGACGGAATTCATTGGAGAAAGGACACCGAGGGCGAGCAGCCGGGCGGACCGGTCTTCTGCCATGCGCCGAAGGGCTCAGGGCGCTGGGATGCGCGCGCCGTCGGCACGCCCTGCGTCGTGAAGATGGACGACGGCAGTTTCCGGATGTACTACATCGGCGCGAATGAAGGCGGCTACGACGAGCTGTCCACCCAGCACCAGATCGGGCTTGCCGTGAGCGATGGGCCGAACTACCGCCGCTGGCGACGCTGGGGGGAGTAACCACGCTGCTGGCGATGGGCCGGCGACAGCACCGCCCACCGTGACGATCACTCACGCCGACCGGCTGCTCTGGCCAGCAGAGGCGATTACCAAGGGTGACCTCGCCGACTACTACCGCGAGGTGGCGCCGCTCCTGCTCCGCTATGCCGCCGGCCGCCCGGCAACGTTGGTCGTCTTTCCGCGCGGCCGGGACGGCCCTTCCTACTACCGACGGGATCGCCCGAGCGACGCCCCAGCGTGGATCGGCAGTGTCTCCTATTCCCGGCGCTCTGCGCCGACCTCATCCACCCTCATCCTCCTCGCGCACCCCAATGACCTCCTCTGGTTCGTCAATCGGGGCGCGATCGAGGTGCATCTTTGGATGGCGCGGCTTCCTGACCTTGAGCATCCGGATCAGCTGGTGTTCGACCTTGACCCTGGAGACGATGCGCCCTGGGAAGCCGTGCTCGAATGCGGACGGCTGCTTCACGCCCTGCTCTCAGCGGCTGGCATCGAAAGCGTCGCAAAGACCAGCGGCGGCCGCGGCCTGCACGTCTATGTGCCGATTGCGCCGGGCCCCTCGTTCGAGGAGGTTCGCCAGTGGGCGAAGGCAGTCGCCGATCATCTCGCCGCGGCGCGGCCCGACCTTGTCTCCGTCAGCGGAGGCGCGACCCACCGCGGGCAGCGTGTCACCATCGATTATGCGCAGAACAGCATCGGCAAGAATATGGCCGCGCCCTACACCGTACGCGCTCGGCCGGGGGCGCCGGTCTCAACCCCCCTTACTTGGGAGGAGGTGCACGCCGGAGCGGTGCACCCCAGCCAATTTACCGTGCGGACGATCCGCGACCGACTTGCGCAGGTCGGCGACGTGTTCGCCGCTGCGCTCAGCGCGCACCAGCGCCTGCCGGCGCCACCGCCTCCACCGTGAAGCCCGCCATATATCCCTCGTAGATTGCAAGCTGCAAGCGGCGCGGCGCCACGCAATCGCCGGCGGCGAGAACGGGCAGACCATCGGCAGCGAGGGCACGCGCGAGAGAGTCGTTCGCCCGGTAGCCCGTGTTCAGCACCACGGTATCGACACCCGTCAGCACCCTCGTGCGTTTGCCAGACACCGACTCGAGGCGGACGGTGGTGCCCTCGATCGCGGTGACGAGCGTGAGCGGCATCAGCTCGACGCCGGCCTCTTCCAAGTCGGCAATGACATAGGGAAACTCGGCGGTGAAGAGCAGGTCAGGCACGCCAATGTGAGGCGCAGAAGTGACAAGGGTCACGGCGCGATTGAGGCGGGCGAGGAAGAGCGCGATGCTTGCGCCGGGAGCATAGGCTTCTTCGTCATAGACTAGGACCCGCTGCCCGATTTGCTGGGGAAAGAGCAAGGCGTCCCAGCTTGTCAGCACGTTCGGCTGGTCGACACCCGGGATCGCGCCGCCGTGGGGACGGAGGGGACTGACACCGTTCCTGAGCGGGAACGATCCCGTTGCGACGACAATCGCATCTGCCTCGCGCAGAACCGGGTCGCGCGGCACAATCGTCCGGTTGAGCCGCACCGTGACCCCGCATTGCCGCAGCTGCCGCTCCTGCCATGCCGTGAACGCGGCGAGCCGTTCCCGATGAGGCGCGAGGGCAGCGATTGCAACTTGGCCGCCCAGCCGGTCGGTCGCTTCGTAGAGCGTCACGTCATGGCCGCGCAGCGCTGCCACGCGCGCCGCCTCCATGCCCGCAGGCCCGCCCCCGACCACAACGACGCGGCGCCGCTGGCCGTGGGGAACGAGCTGCTCGACCCCAATCGCTGCTTCGTACCCGAACGCAGGATTGACAACGCACTGCGTCTCTTTCCGCTGGTTCAGCCGCGCAACGCAGTGATTGCAGAAGATGCATGGCCGAATGTCGTCGGCGCGGCCTTCGCGCGCTTTCCGCGTCCATTCGCCATCCGCGAGATGCTCGCGAGCAAGCGCCACGAGGTCGGCTTTTCCCTCGCGCACGATCCGCTCCGCGAGCGCGGGCGTGTCGATCTTGCCGGAGACATAGACGGGAAGGTCCACCGCCGCTTTGATCCGCGCTGCGGCCGCAATCGCGTTGCCATCCGGAACGCGCATCCCCGGGATAACCTGCATCAAGTCGTAGTAGGAGCCGACCATCACGCCGAGATAGTCGATGAGGCGGCTGCCGGCGACAAGCTGGCAGAACTCGACCGCTTCGTCAAGCGAGAACCCGTGCGGCATCTTGTGATCGGCGCTTGTCCGGATCCCGACCGTGAAGTCGGGGCCGACTTCGCGGCGGATCGCCGCCAAAATTTCCAAGATAATGCGGGCGCGATTCGTGAGTGGTCCGCCGTACTCATCCTCGCGGATATTGAGGGCCGGCGAGAGGAACGAGCCGAGGAGGTAGTCAACCGAGGTCTGGATGTCGACTGCGTCGAGCCCCGCCGCCTTGATATTGGCCGCCGTCCGCGCATAGTGCTCGACAAGGTCATCGATCTGCGCTTTGGTGATCGCGATCGGCATCTCGCGATAGCTGCTCTGGATCGCCGACGGCGCCCACGACGGCTTGTAGGTCTCGGTCGACCAGGCGTTGTGGCCGATGTGGAGGATGATCGCCGAGATCACGCCGCCGTGACGGTGGACCACCTCAGCCTGCTGCGCCAGCCACTCGTTCGCCGAGCCGTCCCAGCCCCGGCGGCCGATCGGCGCGCGGGGCGAAGTGGAGGGATGGACCGGGGGAGCGTTCGTCATGATCCAGCCGACGCCCGCCCGCGCCCGCTCCGCAAGGTAGTCGAGCATCCGTTTGCCCGGCTCCTCCCAATCGACCAGCCCGACAAAGCCGTGAGGGGTCATCATAATCCGGTTAGGGACACGCATCCGGCCCACCGTGATCGGCGTGAACAGCCGTTCGTAGAGCATTGTTCCCTCTCCCCTCTTTGCGAACGCCAGGCTCTGCTGCGCGATCGCGTGACGCCAGTCTACACTGTCCCCTGATGGAGAGCGCTCGGCTTGGTTTCATGGTGAACGGGCAGCAGCCGATGGCACTCCGGATCGCGGCGGCGCGCGATGCGGAAGCCGCAGGGTTCGGCAGCGTCTGGACCGCCGACGGCGCGGGCGACGTCCTGATCACCCTGACGGCGTTCGCGCTCGCCACCCGCCGCATTCGCCTCGGCTCGGGCGTCTTAGTCTGGAACCGGCCTCCGGTCATCACTGCAATCGCAGCGGGGCAGCTGGCAGAGCTGACGGAGGGGCGCTTCATTCTCGGCCTCGGCGCCGGGCCGCGGGAATGGAACGAACAGTGGTGGGGCATCCCCTTCGATCGGCCAATCGGGCGAATGCGCGAATACGTCGAGGTAATCCGAGGCGCGCTTGCTGCCAGCCCAAACGAGCCCTACAGCTACCACGGGCGTCATTTTCAAATCGAGGGCCTCGTTCGCGCCTTCCAGCGCACGGGGCGGAGCCTTCCGGCGGTGCCGCCGATCTGGCTGGGGACAACCGGGCCCCAGATGACGCGACTGGCCGGCCAGATCGCCGATGGCGTCCTTCTCAATCCAGCGCTCTCGGCGCGCTACCTCGCGACGGTCGCGGTGCCCGCCCTCCTCGCCGGCGCTCAGCGGGCTGGCCGCGATCGCCGCGCGCTGACCATCGGCGCTCTTGTTTCCTGCGTCGTTGACCCTGACGAGCGGACAGCGCTGCGGCGCGTCAAGGCGACCATTCTCGCCCAGATCACACGCGACTATTTCCTGCGCGCCTGGCAAGACGACGGCTTCGGCGCTGACATTGCCCGTGCCCAAGCGAGCTGGCACCGCGGCGATATCGCCGGCGCCTTCGACGCGATCTCGGATGAGTTCGCCGCAACGGTCTGCGTCGCCGGGACAGCCGACCGCTGCCGGCAGCGCGTGGCCGCGCTGCTGGAGATTGTTGACTGGGTCGTCCTCGTCGTCCCCACATTCCTCACCGACGAAGCGACGTGGCAAGCGAACTGCCGGGCGCTCTTTGAGACGTTTGGCAGCTAAAATAGAGCTCATCGTGCGTTCGGCCTGCGATCAATCGAAACCGCCCGGGAGAGTGCAATGGCAGTGCGGCGGCTAGCAGAGATCACCGATCTACCGGCAATCGAGACACGGATGTTCATTGGGCACGGACCGGCTGATTCGGCGTCGGGGCGGCGCTTCGAGACCATCTACCCGGCGACCAATGAGGTGATCGCCCGATTACCCGACGCGAGCCCCGAAGATGTCGACCGCGCGGTCACGGCGGCGCGGCAGGCCTTCGACCGCGGGCCGTGGCGCCAGATGCCCGTTGAAGCGCGGGTCGGGATCCTCAACCGGTTTGCCGGGATGCTGATGGCGGCCGCCGACGAAATCGGGCGCATCCATTGTCTCGACACCGGCAAGACCCTGCGCGAAGCGACGAGCGAAGTGCGGGCCGCCGCTTTCCGTCTGCTCGATTTCGCCAGCCTCGCCAACATGCTTCGCGGCGAGACAATGCCTGACCACCCCGATCTCGAGCGATCGAGCCGGCGCGAGCCGATCGGCGTGGTTGCCGGTCTGCTGCCCTTCAATGTGCCGATGATCTTTGCCGGCGGCAAGGCCGGCGCGGCGCTCGCTGCTGGCAACTGCATCATCCTCAAGCCCTCCCCCCTCGCCTCCCTCGCTGCCATCAAGTTTGTCGAGATCGGCAATCGGGCAGGGCTGCCGCCCGGCGTCCTCCAAGTGGTGACGGGAGGAAACGAGACCGCCGCCGCGCTTGCTCGCCACCCCGGCGTCGACCTGATCTCGCTCACCGGTTCCGTGGCCGCCGGGACAGCGATGATGCAGTACGCGGCGCCGACGATCAAAAAAGTGATCCTCGAACTCGGAGGAAAAGGGGCGAATATTGTCTTCGCCGACGCCGACCTCGACCTCGCTGTCCGAGGCGCCCTCGCGGCCATCTTCCCCGACGCCGGCCAGCGCTGCTTCGCCGGCTCCCGGCTGCTGATTGAGCGCTCCATCTTCGACCAGTTTCTCGAGAAGATGAGCGTGCGCGCCAAGCGGATCCGTCTCGGCGATCCTTTCGCGCCGGAAACGCAGATGGGCCCCCTGATCACCGAGGCAGCGTTCCAGCGGGTGGCGCGGCGGGTAGAAGACGCCTGCAGCGCCGGCGGGCACGTCGTGATCGGCGGCCGCCGCCCAGCGCATCTCGAGATCGGCAACTATTACGAGCCCACCATCCTTATCAATGTCCCGACCACCCACGAGGTGATGCGCGAGGAGATCTTCGGGCCGGTCGTCTGCGCTCTTCCCTTCGACAGCGAAGAGGAAGCGATCGCCATCGCCAACGACACCCCGTACGGATTAGCGAGTGGTGTCTGGACGACGAATGTCAACCGCGCCGCGCGCGTTGTCCGCGGCCTCCGCACGGGCTGGGTGTGGGTCAATACGTGGGCAGTTCAGCAGACAGGCACACCACTTGGAGGCTGGAAGCAGAGCGGGCTGCTCCAGGAGAATGGGCTCCGGGGGCTCGAAGAGTATACCGAGGTCAAGAGCGTCATCATGGATATCACCGGCAAGACAGTGCCGTGGCCGGAGTCAGACGACGAGCCGGCCGCTCCTGCCGGCCCGCCGCCGGGGGTGATGGGGGCGGGCGGTCCGCCGCCCGGCGTGATGGGCGCGGGCGGTCCGCCGCCCGGGGTGACAGGCGCAGGCGGTCCGCCTCCGTGGGTGACGGGGGGCGGAGCGCCGCGCGGCGGCTAGGCGGCCGCTCTGCTTTGCCGAGCCGTGGCTTTTCCTACTGCCCGCGCTGAATGAGGGTCAGGTCAACAAGCGAGTCGACCGAGGGCAGAACATCCAGGTCGGCAACTGCCGCGATCAGCGCCTCCACGCCGTCGGGAGAGAGCGGGAGTGCCCCTTCGAGAGCGCGAAGCCGCTCTCGCTCGGTCGCGAAATCCCACTTGAACTCCTCTCCGGTCATCTCATGCGTCAACGAGCGTCCATCGACCGTGCGAATAGTGATGCGGGGAGCATACTGGCGGCGGGCGGCAGCGATGACGCGGGTGCGCCGAGCGAGCTCGGCGACGAGCGCAGGCATATCGAGCGGAGGGTCGGCGCCGCCGTAGGAGAGCCGGCGTCCCGTGGCGGGATAGCCTTTGGCGGCTAGAGCGGCGGCAGCAAAGTAGGGCGTGCTTCCGAAATCCGCCGCAGCCGGCGGCAGGCGCGGAAAGCGGGGGCTCGGATAGACCGTCTCCCACGGGTTCATCTCGATTTCGATCGCCTCAACACGCTCGGGGACAAGCTCGTACTGCCGAGCGAGCCGCGCGACCGCTTCGATCACCGGCTGGTTGAAGCCTGCCGCCGAATAGATCTTCATCGTGACATCGAGGATCTCCCAGCGGCGGCCGAGATCGGCCGCAACGCTTGCCGGATCCCAGCGGGTCGCGCCCTCGAAACTGCCGCTCAACTCGCCGGCGGCGCTCCCCGTAAACGCGAAGAAGAACCCGGCCGGTCCCTCGAGGCAGGTGGGAGCGCCCGTCGCCCCCGCACGGGCGAGCCGAGCAGCAAGCAGGCCGCTCAGGCAGAAAAGCGGCTCTTGATACGTCATCTCGCGGCTGCCAGCACGGCTCGGCTCGAGAGGACCGCCGGCGTTCGCAACCGCAAGGGCGATCGCATGGGCCATCTCCTCGGGGCCAAGCTCAAGCATTCGCCCTGCCGCAACTGCCGCGCCGACGGCGCTGAAGACGGCGCTGGCGCGAAAGCCATGGTTTTGCACCGCCGGAACGATCTCGCGCGCGAGCCGGCATTGGACCTCGTATCCGGCGATGATGGCGGCGAGCAAGGCGCTGCCATCGCGCGGGCGGCGCTGCCCCTCGGCCAGAGCAGCCGGAAGGACAGCGGCACCCGGATGGGTCAGCATGCGATAGGAGTCATCCTGCCCGCGGGCATGAAAGAGGAGGCTGGCGTGAAAGGCTGCCATCATCCGGCTCGCCGGCCGCCCCAGCCCGAGGAGACGTGCTGGGCCACCGGTCTCCTCGTCTGCGATCACCGCCAGCGCACGGGCAACGTCGGTGTCGCGGAGGCTGGCTAAGCCGACAAAAAGGGCGTGAAGCAGGACCGCCTTAGCCTTATCGACCACCGCCGGCGGGCAGTCGTCGGGGCGGAGCGTCGCAGCAAAGGCGGCCAGTTGCTGACTGAGCGACGGGGCTGACGTAGCGACGCCTACTCGACAACCTGAAAGCGGACGCGATCGCTGGGTGTTCGCAAGTAGCGAATCCGCTTGTTCTCGACGCGTGCTGCGTGATTCAGCCGATTCTTGATCGTCGCCTTCTTTTCGTGAGGTTCGAGGGTGATTTCCCCTCCCTCGCCTACCTGAAGGTCAGCGAGAAAGCCGCGATACTCCTCGAGATACGAATTTCGCGGACGACCTTGGCTCTTCGTAAATGCTTCGCGAGGCAATCGCTCGAAATGGGCCACTCACTCCCTCCTTCACCGTTCTCCCTGCTTCTCGAACCGATCCAGCTGCAGACTGTGCACCTTGCCTGCACAGTTGCAGTGTATCACATAAGAAGGCGATAAGACGAGGGGAAGTTGCACACGATCCTGCGTCATTTCGACAGCAGGTGCCGCAGACGTTTTCTCAACAACCGAGGGCGATGCCATGAGCGTGATCGGTCTTGAAGGTGGACGACCGAACGCTCGACGTAATCTTCCGTTCCGCCGCACCTCCCCGCTTGACATGGCCGCTCCCTCTCTCGCACGATGCCGGTCGTACGTTCAGAGAGTGCGCGAGGAGGAGCTGATGACCGTCAAGCCCGGATGGCAGGGCCGCTTCTTCGAGGATTTCCAAGTCGGCGATGTCTACCGCCACAACCTTGGGCGTACCATCACCGAGGCCGACAACATCTGGTTTACCTTACTGACAATGAACACGAATCCATCACATTTCGACGCTGAATACGCAAAGGGCACCCCCTTCGGCAAGATGTTGGTCAATTCCTGTCTCACCTTGGCGATTGTCACTGGGCAGAGCGTCTCCGATGTCAGCGAAAACGCGCTCGCCAACCTCGGCTGGGATGAAGTCCGGCTTCCCAATCCGCTCTTCGTGGGAGATACGCTCTATGCCGAGAGCGAGGTGCTCGAAGTCCGCGAGTCGAAGTCGCGGCCGAATGCCGGGATCGTGACAATCCGAACCCGAGGCATGAAGCAGGATGGCACCGTGGTGATCGAGTTCAAGCGGACGATGATGATCTATAAGCGAGGGCACTCGCCGAAGCAGGCGCTTCACCCCGCCGAGCGGACCGTGACCTCGTGACCGCGGTCGATTTCGAGATCGATGCGGCTGGCACCCTGCCCGTCGAGGCGATCCCGCGATTGGCGCGTCGTGCCGAGGAGGCAGGGTTTGCAGGGATCTGGAAGGGGGAAACCAACAACCGCGACCCAGTCGCGCTGCTCGCGGCCTGCGCTACTGCCACCTCCTCTCCCCTGCTGGGAAGCGCCATCCTGCACCTGCTCGCCCGCTCCCCAGTCGCTGCCGGCATGGCCGCAGCAACGCTCAACGAACTGTCGGGCGGTCGGTTTGTCCTCGGGCTGGGGGTCGCCAACCCAACGCTCGCGCGGTGGCACGGTGTCCGCTTCCAGCGTCCCCTTGCCATGGCGCGCGATTATGTTGCGATCGTGCGCCAGGTGTATGCCGGCGAGCGCGTTACGTGGGCGGGTGAGGCGTTCTCAGCACACGACTTTCGTTTGGCGGGCGCGCGGCCTCGCTTTCCGCTGCGGATTGTGCTGGCAGCGCTCGGCCCCCGGATGAGCCGCCTGGCCGGCGAGATTGCCGACGGGGTTCTGATCAATATGGGAGTACCGTCAGCCGTCCGCGAGATCGCCGGCTGGGCGCGGGAGGGCGCGCTTGCCGCCGGAAAAGACCCCGCCACGCTCGACATCGTGGTCAAATTCCGGGTCGTGCTGACCGACAACCAAGCGGCTGGACGAGATGCCCTCCGCCCGACCGTCGCCGCCTACTGCCGCGCTCCCGGCTATCGCGAACTGCTTGCCCGGTCGGGGTTCGCCGCCGACCTGGAACGGATCGAAGCGGCGTGGCGCAGCGGCGGCTTCAGCGCCGCCATTCGCGCTGTCGATGATGCCATGCTCGAGCGCGTGCCCGCTGCTGTTGTCGCTGACCCGGCAGCCGTCCGTCCCCTGCTCGATGACTACCTTGACGCCGGAGCGACGCGCCTCCTCCTCCCCCTGATCCCCGTCAGCGACGATCCTGCTGCAGAGACCGAGCGCTTTCTCGCTGGCTGGCAGCGAGGAGAAGCGCAGGGCGATCAGCGAGAGACAACGCCCCCAGCATGAGCCCGTGCGCGCCGACGAGAGCACACCCCTGAGCATGCTGCGGACGCGGGCTGACCGGCTGCAGCCTTCCTCCGCGCAAAGGAGGTTCCGGAACGAGGGGACGGGAGAAAGGGACCGCCTACTCTGATGGAGCAGCGACGGGAGGGGCGGCAGGCGCTTCGGTCTCGCTCAGGGTGCCAAGCGGCAGCTGATCGCCCTCGTGCAGCACCCGGATTGCCGCCGCAATGAAATCGCGATAGAGGGGATGCGGCCGCGTCGGCCGCGACTTGAACTCAGGATGGAACTGGACGCCGAGCATCCACGGATGCCCGACGATCTCGCTGACCTCGACGAGCCGACCATCGGGCGAGGTGCCGCTGATGCAGAGCCCGGCGCGGGTGAGGAGGTCGCGGTAGTCGTTGTTGAACTCGAACCGATGACGATGCCGCTCATAGACGACCCGCTCCCCATAGGCTCGTGCCGCCAAGGTGTTGGGCACAAGATGGCAGGGATACTGGCCGAGACGCATGGTGCCGCCTTTCTCGGCCAGCCCTCGCTGCTCGGGAAGCAGGTCGAAGATCGGATGCGGCGTGGCGAAGTTCAGTTCGGTCGAATTGGCCTCCTCGCAGCCAAGGACCGCGCGCGCAAATTCAATCACCATGATCTGCATGCCGAGGCAGAGCCCGAGATAGGGGATCCGATGCGTGCGCGCATAACGCGCCGCCTTGATCATCCCTTCCGTTCCTCGGCTCCCGAAGCCGCCCGGCACAACGATCCCATCGTAGCCGCGCAAGATCGGCTCGGGGTCTTCCCGCTCGAGGCGTTCGCTGTCGATCCACGCCAACTCGAGCGTGCGGCCGTGGAAGACGGCGGCGTGCTGCAGTGCCTCTTTGACGGAGAGATAGGAGTCCTGCAGATCAACATATTTGCCCACAAGCGCGATCCGCACTGCCTCTTTGGGCGCCTTGATCCGGGCGACGAGATCGCGCCACTCCGCAAGATCGGGCTCGTGCGCCGGAAGGTTCAGCCGCTCGACGAGCCTATCGCCGAGGCCTTGATCTTCGAGAATAAGCGGGACTTCGTAGATCGAGGAGACGGTCGGAAGCGTGATCACCGCCTCGACATCGACGTCCGTGAAGAGCGCAATCTTCTCCTTGAGATCATTCGAGACCGGCACTTCAGAGCGGCAGATGATGACATCGGGCTGGATGCCCATGCTGCGCAGCTCCTTGACAGAGTGCTGGGTCGGCTTCGTTTTCAGCTCGCCGGTCGCCATGAGATACGGCAGCAGCGTGACATGGATGTAGAGAACGTTATCTCTTCCCGCATCTTTGCGCATCTGTCGGATCGCTTCGAGGAACGGCTGCCCCTCAATGTCGCCAACGGTGCCGCCCACTTCGACGATGATGACCTGCGCTCCGGTCTGCTTCGCGACGAGAGCGATCCGGTCTTTGATTTCGTTGGTGACATGCGGCACGACCTGGATCGTGCCCCCAAGGTAATCGCCGCGCCGCTCCTTGGCGATGACGCTGGTGTACACCTGCCCGGTCGTCACATTGCTCAGCCGGCTGAGCGAGACATCGATGAACCGCTCGTAGTGGCCGAGATCGAGGTCGGTCTCCGCTCCGTCATCGGTGACAAACACTTCGCCGTGCTGATAGGGCGACATCGTGCCCGGGTCGACATTCAGATAGGGGTCGAGTTTCTGCGCCGACACGGAAATGCCCCGGCTTTTCAAGACACGGCCGATCGAGGCGACGGTGATCCCCTTGCCGACCGAACTGGCAACGCCGCCCGTCACGAAGATGTACTTCGGCATGCTACTCCTCGCTCAAGCAGGCTGGCCACGGATTGTACGGTTCGAGGTCCTGCCGCTCTAGCAGCTCCGCTGAGCGAGGAAAGAGGAAAAAAGAGCCGGCCACGAACGGCAGCAGGAGAGGAGACAGCCCAGCGGTCAGAGAACAGGCGGGGGACCAGTGGGCATCGCGACACAGCGAAGTGTATCACGCCCTACCGCCGAACTAACAGGGGCTCGATATCGCGCCACGAGAGGATCGCGCGCCGCTGAATTCGCTGCCGCTGCTGAAGCACCACCGCCACTTCCCGGAGCACCGCCAGCCGGCCTCGAAGCGGGGCGGTCTCCCCCCGAAGCAGCCCCCGCGCCACCGCCGCCCCATCGAGCAGCGGCGCGGCGAGCAGCGCGAACGTCAGGCCGGGCTGGGGCATATTTTTCAGCACGCTCAGCAGCCGGTTGCGCCCGAGGAGAAATTGCTTCGTCGCGGGAAAGCGCCCGCCGGTTCCCGAATGGGCATGACGCACCACAGCGTTCGGAATGTAGCGCCCCGGCCAGCCGCGCAACTGCGCCCGCCACGCTAGGTCGACATCTTCGTAGTAGCTTCCGAAGCGCTCGTCGAACAGCCCCACGTCTTCGAGCATGCTGCGGCGATAGAGCGCCGCGCCGGCGCAGGCGCCGAACACCGGGCAGGGCGCCTCTCGCTCCGGCACCCGCTCACCGGCACGCAGGTTCCACGCAAAGCCGAAGCGGTCGGGCGCGATCCCCGCCGAGTCAAAGACCGTCGGGTCATCCAGCCGGACCATCCGTGAGGCCGCCATCGCGAGGTTGTTATCTGCCTCGCAGGCATCAACCAACGCGGCAAGCCAATCCGGCTCGGCGATCGCGTCGTTGTTGAGCGTGGCAAGATAGTGACCGCGCGCCGCGGCCATTCCTTGGTTTGTCGCCGCCGCAAAGCCGCGGTTGCGCCGGTTGCGAATCAGACGGACGCGCGGAAAGGCGCGCTCGATGAACTCGACGGTGCTGTCGGTGGAGCCGTTATCGACAACGATCGTCTCGAACCGGACACCGCGCTGCGCTTCTACCGCCGGCAGGCAGCGTTCGAGCCACTGCCGGCCGTTCCATGTCACGATGATCACCGAGGCAAGCGGTTCTGTCACGGAGCATCCAGCCGATAGAGGTCGACTGTAAACCGAAGCCGCTCCCACTGGCGCGGCAGCCGGTCGAGAGGACGTTCGAGCGCCGGGACATCGAACGCCACAGTGGCGATCGGCTCGCGGACCGTCGGAGCCGGCGGAAGGCTCCGCTCGCGCAAATACAGCACCGGCCGTCCCTCGGCGTGCCAGCGACGGACCGCCGCGGTAAGGCCAGGGTCGTGAAATGCCTTCTCTTCGATGGCGAAGACTGTCCGCCCGTAGGCGAAGTGGAGCGGCATCGCCAGCCGTTCGGCAGCAGGGCTCCAGGCGAGCAGCACCACGGCGTCCGCCGGGATCGCCTCGGCGAGCGCGTCGAGCTGACGGCGCGCGCCCCCATACTCTGTCTCGCCTAGGATCGGACGCGCCTGCCAGAGCAGCATCAGGGCGAGCACGCCGCCAAGCGCAATGCTGAGCAGGCGATCCCGCCGCGACCGAGCAGAGTGCGCAAGGGCAAACAGCAAATAGGCGATGCCGAGCGAGAAGACCGGCACCACGAGCGGAAGATAGCGACGAAACGCCCAGAAATGGGTGGGAGTGACAAGCGACTGCGTGAGCAAGATCAGCGCGGAGATCGCGCCTGCTCCCGCAAAGAGGAGCAGCACCGGATGCGGCCGCGCGATACCGATCGCGGTCACCCCCGCAACTGCGGCGGCAAGCCCGAGCGGGGTGAAGTACCAGCCAAGCTGGACAAAGCTCTCTCGGTTTGCGAGCACTACTGCGCGCACGGCAGGGTCGGCTGGGAGGTCGGTGTCTACCACGATCGGGCGGATGAAGAATGCCCAAAAGCTGAGCGCCGCGACACTCCCTGCAAGCGCGAGATTGAGCCGCGGCGATTCTGGGAGCCGCAGCCAAGGCGCTCGGCCGCGCAGCAGCAGCATAAGCGCAAGAACGAGGAGGAGGACGCCGGCAGGCCCGACAAAGACCCACCAGTTTGCGGCCGCCAGCCGTCCCAGCTGCTCGAGCGCGAACGGACGGTCGAGGTTCGCCGTGTCGAGCGCCCGCAGGTCGAGCGCGGAGCGCACGCCCGCAACCGCCGCGAGGTCGAGAGCAATGCGGAGGAGATAGAAGCGCGCAAAGAGTAGCGCGTGAGCAGCGGCCTGCGCCACAACCAGCAGATAGGCGACCAGCAGCGCGGTCTCGCACCGAGACCAGCGGCCGCGGACCCACTGCCATCCCAGCGCGGCCGCAAGCGCAGCCGGAAGCACGACGAGATCGATCTTGGCAAGATGGACCAGCCCGAAGCTCGCGCCCGCAAGCGCCGCGAACAGGGGCGAATGGCGGGTTGCGGCGAAGGCGAGCAGCGCGAAGCCGGTCAGCGCCATCGTCTGCGCCATCAGGTCTGCCATCGGGTAGCGTCCGAACCAGATCTCGCCCACATTGAGCCCGAGAAAGAGCGCGCCGCCAACCCCCACCGCCGGGTGAACGAGTAGCCGACCGATGAGATAGAGGGCGCCCAGCGCTCCAAGGTAGAGGGTTGGCGCGCCCCACAGCGGATTCCCGCCCAGCGCCCAGATCGCCATCCAAGCGGGAAAGAGGTGAAACCATTCCGGTTCGAGCAGCCCGCGCTCGGCATCATGCACCGTCACAAACGGCATGCCAGAGCGATGCCACGGCGCCGGGACGTTGCCGAACAGAGCGCGCCGCTCTTCGGCGGTCAGCCGCGGGAGCTCCGGGTCAGGCACGAGCAGCGCGCCCGTCCGCGCCATGGCAAGCGCCGTGTTGACATAGACGCCCGGGTCGTAGATGCCGAAGACATATTCCGCCGGGCGGTGCGCCAGCGCCGCCCCAAGCAGCAGCACGAGGCCCATCATCGCGCTCCACCGCCCGACCACGACGGTGCCGAACGGCAGCGCGCGCCCGCGTGCCGCGGCAATGCCGCCTGCGGCGCCGAGCGCCGCCCAGACGGCCACGAAGATGGGGAGACGCAACAGTCCCAGTTCGGCGAGCGTGAGCGCAAGCCACGAGTTGAATGCGATCGACAGGATCAGCGCAGTGAGAGCGACGTCGACAAGCTCAGTGCGGCAGCCTGCGCGCGCTAGAGGAAGACGGCAGAGGAGGAGCAGAGCAAAGCCCGGCAGCAGCAGCGCACAGGGTGAGAGGAGGAGAAGCGAGAGCAGGTTCACGGCGCCCGGTCAAGCAGCTGATAGACCACATCGTCGCCGAACCGCGCCACCTCGGCGAGCGGCAACGACGGCGCCGTCATGTCGAAACGTGCCCGCGCTTGCTCATCGAGCGACGCCCGATGGACCACGAGGTAGCGCACCCCGCGCTCGCGCAGCAGTGCGAGGGCAGCCGGGGTTGGTCCCTCCGCCAGTTCGCGAGAGAGCGCCACAAGATCCGCAGGCCGGTAGGCGCTCGTCCCATTGACAATCGGCCGGCCATGGCGAAGCGCCGCCAGCATCCGAACGCTCTCCAGCCATGCCCGCTCGGTGTGGAGCAGCATCGGCAGCACCGCCACCGCCCCGGGTTCCGGCGCCGTCGCCAGCCACTCCTCGGCCGCTGTCGAGGCAGGAGCGAGCGCGCGCGGATTGCGTCCGAGCGCGGGGTAGTCATCGGTGGAATGCGCGACGGCGCCTTCCCCAAGCCAGACCGGCACGGCATAGCTCGCTGGATAGGAAGCGCTTTCCGCGACAATCAGCAGGCCGAGTGCGGCAGCAAGCGCAGGGGGCAGCCAGCGATGCGGGAGCGAGCGCACTGCCGAGAACAGCGCCGCCAGCCCGAACCCCGCGGTCAGCGCCAGCGCTATCTGCACAATGCCGCCGGCGCGCGCCGGGACGCGCAGGCCCGCGAAACCAGGAACATGCTCATACAGCCAGCCATACCACTGCAACCCGAGCGGGAGGCTGGGATTGAGCCCGAACGAGAGGCCGAGATTAACCGCCGCAACAGCGAGCAGCGCAAGCGCAATGCTGCGCGACGGTCCTCGCCGCGCGAGCGCCGTGCCCGCTCCTGCCGCTGCGAATATGAGCACGACGAGGCCGGGGAACAACGACCGCTCCGACCACTGGTCCGGCCGCAGCGGCGCCACGAGCCGACCCAAGAGGAGATTGCTCGGCGGAACAACGAGGTAGTCAGTCAGCGAGGCACTGTAGGTGCGCACCTCGTCGGGAGCGCGCGTAAAGGCCATCCGCTCGCTCACAGCGAGATAGCGGAGCGCAAGCGGGAGATTGAGCGCGAGCGAGAGCGCGGCCACCGCCCCCAGCAGCAGCAAGCGCCTCGGCCACAGGGCCGACCGCACCATCTGGTCCGTCGCCGCCCGGACAAGGACCCACACCCCCAGCGTCACTGCAACGAGCGGCGCAAGGTTGTATGAGGAGAACAGCAGCACATTCACTCCGCCGGCGAGCAGGAGCGCGTCCCGCCCGCGGCTGCTGACCAAGAGCCGGTCGAGAAACAGCAGAACAAAGGGGAGCCAGTGCAGCCAGAGCAGGTTGAGATGGCTGACATGGGCGATGCGAAAGGGGCTGAAGGCGACCGCGAGCCCGACGAGGAAGGCAGCAAGAGGTGAGCCGGTGAATTGCCGCGTCAGCAGATAGCCGCCGAGCGCAGCGAGGGTGAAGGAGAGCAGTGTGAGCAGATTAGCGGCAAGAACAGGGTTGCCGGTGAGCTGGATAATGGGCCACGCAGCGAGCCCCTGCGCGAGCAGATGGTCGTGAAAAAGAAGAACGTCTCGGTGCGGGAAGAAGAACGGCGCATCCAGCACGCCGCCGAGGTTGCGCGGGATCGTCCGCGCATACCAGGCGAGGTACCAGACCATAACGAGCGGGTCGCCGAAGTCGGGCACCCCCTGCGTCAGATCGAGAGCGACGGGATAGGTGAGGATAAGCGTCCCAAGAGCGTAGGCGGCTGCCACGCCGAGGATGCCGGCATAGCGGCGAACAGACAGGCGGATGGAGGCGACCGCCAAAGACGCCCGCTTGTCACCCGCCAGCGTCACGCTCAATGTTTCCCGAACACCTCGAACATCAGCCGCTGTGCTTCTTCGCGGCGCGATTGATCCATCAAAATGCCGGGGACCTGAAAGGTCGGCAGATCGACAACATCTTTGTACGCCTCGAACTTTTTCCGGACTTCGTCGGGCGTGCCGGCGATGCTCATTGCGTCGATCATGTCGTCCGTCACGGCGTCGATCATCGCCGTCATATCATGCTTGACATGGAATGCCTCTTGGATCGCCATCCGCTGCTTGGTCCATCCTTGCGAATCGGGGATGTGGCTGTAACTGCGGGTGGTGAGATAGAAGGCGATCTGGGCAGCCGCTTCGCGCCGCGCTTGGGCGCGGTCATTCGAGATCGCCGTCAAGATCCAGGTCGAAAGGGTGAAGTCCTCCCGCTTTCGGCCAGCCCGGCGGAGCCCGATGGCGAGGTTCGGCTCGATGAACTCCTTGATAAACCGGATCGAGTTGACCGGGTGTCCCGCTAATCCTTCACACAGTTCACCCGTCAGCTGAAGCATCTTCTCGCGGACCGCTGCCATGTAGATCGGAATTGTCGGCTGGTAGACCTTTGCGCGCCGGAACTGCCGGAGATCGATCTGGTAAAACCGCCCCTCATACTTGATCCGCTGCGGCTCGTGCGCCGCCCAGCAGCGGCGCAGGATCTCAATCAGTTCGCGCATCTGCGGGACCGGATGCTCAACAGTCACCGAACTTTCGACTTGGTTTTGGCGCGGCGTCCCCCCGGCAAGGCCGAGGACAAACCGCCCCTCGGAGATTTCGTCAAGGTCGGCAGCGGCAACTGCAGTGACAGTACAGGCACGCACAAAGGCGCGCGCGATTCCGGAGCCGAGACCGATCTTCTTGGTGTTGAGCGCCATTGCGGTGAGGCCGATGAAGCCGTCGACCCCGGTATTGTCATTGAACCAGACGAGGTCAAAGCCGGCGTCTTCTGCCTGCTGCGCTGCTTTGACAGCGTCTGCGATCGTCCGTCCGCCGACGGACACCGCTCGTTTCTGCATGGACCCTCCTGCTGATTGCCGGAAGCATTCTACCGGAGCGAGAGTAGGTAATCCTGCTCAAGGCGCAGCCCGCTCCCCGCAAGCTCGCCCTGCGCCTCCAGCAGCAGCCGAACCGGCCCGGTCCAGCGGGGAACGTCGATCAGGATGGGAAGTTCGACGGCGTCGCCCGCAGGAACAAGAAGCGGTTGGTGCACGGCGACCGTCTGCTCGGCAATGCGGCGTCCTTCGGCGAGCCAGCGCACGGAAAGACGATACGGCTCCGCGATGCGCGGCACAAACGGCGCGTGGTCGGCGTTGGCGAGGATAAGCCACGCTTCGGCGCGCTCCCCAGCGCGCGCGTGCTGAGGCGCCTCAAGGGCGAGGGTTACCTTATCCCGCGCCGCCAGCGGCGCCTCCGGCACTCGGTAGACGAGGGCTGTGTCGAAGGTCGCCGCCGGCGCCATGCCGCGCGCCTCCGCCCGGCGGAGAAGCGCTTCAAACGACGTCGGCGGCATCTCGCCGCGATGAACGACGACAAATTCGACCCCAAGGCCATACAGGACTGCCAGCGTGTCATCATCGGGGAAGCCCGCCATTCGCCGCGAGAGGTCTTTTAGGGTCGGGGGAATGAACCCTCGGTAGCCGTTGAGCAGCGGCCGCCAGTGGAGCGTTCCCCGCAGCATCCGGGAGGTCTCGTACCATTGCTCCCTTGTGTGAAGCAGCATCGGCAACTCAACGATCGGCGCGCGGCCCGGCTGCTCGGCCAGCCATCGCGAGACGGCGGGAGGGTGGTCGTCGATCCGCTCCTCAGGGCGGAGAAACGGCAGCGAGAGCGACTCGGTGACCGCAAACCCCGTGATCAGCAGCGCGGCAACCGCAGCCCCTCCTATGCCGAGGGAATGGCCGGCCCGCTGCAGCGGCGGCCAAGCGGCGAGGCGGGGCAGCAGCCATGCGAGCGCGAACCCCGCAAGGAGAGCGAGCGCGAGCGTGACGAAGACTGCTGCTCGTGCCGGAACGCGGACGCCGCGGGTGACCGGCAGGAGATCGTAAAGAAGACCATAGACCCGAACATCGGGCAAGGGCGGGGGGAGCGGCGCAAGCCCCAGCGAGAAATTCCCCGTCACTCCCGCGACCGCCACAGCAGCGAGGAGAAGCCCCCGGCGGCCGCGGCTGACTGGCAGCGCGAGCGAGAGCGCGCCGATGGCGCCGAGCGTGAGCAGCGTGATCCCCGGGAAGAGCGAGTGCTCGGTCCATGCCGGATGACGCCACGGCGCCGTGAGCGATCCGTACAGCCAGCTGAACGGTGAGGCGACGAGATAGTCGAGCGGCGAGGCGCTGTACAGCGCAGTCTCAGCAGCATCGCGGGTGAAGCCGAGCTGCTCGCTCAGCCGAAGATAGAGGAGGCCGAGCGGCGCGTTGACGAGCGCAATCACGCCCGCCGCCGCGGCCAGCCCTCCAAGCGTCCGGCGGGTGATCAGGCGCGGAGCCGAGAGCAGGCGGACGAGGCACCACACGCCCACCGTGAGCGGGTAGACCAGAACGAAGTTGTAGGCGGAAAGCAGCTGCGCCGTTGCGGCGAGCGTGAACCCCGCAAGGTCGCGGAGGCGACCGACGGCGATCCAGCGGTCGAGCAGCCAGAGCGAGAACGGCACCCACTGCACCGACAAGATATGGAGATGGCCGGCATGCACAAGGCGGACGCCGCTGAACGAAAAGAGCGCGCCGGCCGCAAAGGCCGCCCAGCGGTTTCCTGTCCAGCGGCGGACGAGCAGATAGACCCCAACGGCGCTGAGCAAGAAGGTGGAGAGCAGCAGAAGGTTGTACGCGAGGACGGGGCTGCCTGTCAGCTTGATGATCGGCCACGCCTGAACCGCCTGCGCAAAGAAATGCTCGTCGTACAGCATCGTGAGCTGGTAGGGGTAAAAAATCGGACCCGTCAAGATCGTCTCAAGCCGGCTGGGAAAGGCCGCGGCGTACCACGCGAGCGCCCAAGCGGTCAACATCCCGTCGCCGGAGGGCACAAGCGTGGTCGGAAAGCGCAGCAGCGGATAGGTCACGACGAGAGTGAGGAGGAGGTAGCCGGCAGCGACAAGGCCCCACTCGCGGAGCGCCCAGCTCGATCGCACGCCCGAGGCAGACTGGGCTCCTGCCGCCTTCTCTGCCGCTGTCAGAACGCCGCTCATGACGCGCCGAGCATTCTAGCAACCGGAGCCGACAGTAGCTGGCTGTGCATGGACCTGCTTCCGCTAGGCCGCCGGCAAAGAGCAGCACAATGTCGGCGGCAGGACTGACCACTGTCTCTCCTCGTCAGCGTCCCCCAACTCGGAGTTCTCGCGGCAGGGAGCGTCCACGACATGCAGCCCATGAGCGCGCTCGATGCTGGACGAGGCGCGTGTCCGCCTCGATGAGTGCGATACGACCTCGGCGTGGGCAGGCAACGGCTGCCGCTCCAGTTCGGTGCGCAGCCAGCGCTTCGCGGCAGTCCGGCGCCTGCCCGCAAGGGAGCGCGGCGCAGTTCCGCGCCCCTGCAGACGGAACGCGGCTGGAGCGCCGGGCATCCGACAGCCTAGCAGGGGTCCGCGCTAGGGGAGGAGCATGCCGCGCGGAGGACATCTTGGCCGTTCGTCCGGCGGACCGACAATCGTCAGGGATCGAGATGCGGCGCCGCCCTGCAAGCCGTCGCGTGCGGCACTGCCCGAGGCCGAGAGCGCGCTTCGCCCGCAGCAGCGCCGCGACAGGCGGCTGCGCTGCCGCAACGCGCCGAGATGACGGGGAGGAAGTAGCGTCGCCGTCCTGCAGAGCCGAGGAGGAGGGCAAGCGCCAAGCGCGCTCGTTCGGACTGCTGCCGCTGAGAGCCGGTCCGCCTTTCGGCGCACGATGCGCGAGGAAGCAGGACGCAGCCCGCAATCGCGCGGGCCGCAGGGAGGCAGGGGAGCGTCAGCCGACGAGGCGCCGCGCTGCGCAGCAACGCGATCGCCTCACGCCGCTGCGAGGGAGACGCAGCCGCAAGGCGCTCGATCACCCTCGACTGCGCAGCAGCGCCGCCGGCACGAAGGAATGATGCATCGGACCAGGAGTGGGGAGATCGACCGAGTTCGGGATGATACGCGGCGGGGACACGCTCGCTGCGAGGGCGTCTGCCGGCTCGAAGATGATCGTGACCGGCGTCCCTGGCGGCACCGACGACGGAATGGCGCTCAAGTCGACCTCGATCTTCGCAATCGGCTGCATCGACGATGTGACGAACTCAACCAGCGGGGTCACGGTCACCCAGCGCCTGGGGTCGACATCCGGAATGCCGGGCGGCAAGACGAACCGGAACCGGAACCGGATCGGGCGCGGGGCGGTCGTTCGCGCGGAGAAGAAATACGGCGCGCCCAAGGCGATCGGAGGCACCCGCAGCGAGGTCGGCGGCAGATAGCCTGTTCGGCCGGCGTCGAGGTGGAACATCGGCCATTCGGTTGTCGGCGGCAGATGACGCAGGATCCACTTATATACCCAGCCATTGGTCGCGTCGGTCCCAGGGGTCTCGAAGAGGTTGCCCCCGACGACATACAGCTCCAATTGCCCATCGCCGTCGAGGTCGCCGATCGCCGGGCTCGCCTGAACGATAAAGTTCGTGTGATAGCTCGCGATCTGGTTGCCCGCTGCGTCGAACTCGGCAACACCCCAGTCGACAGCCTGAAAGATGTGCCCCCCTGCGATCACCGGCGAGGTGCGCAGCCCGTCGGTCTTGTTATCGCGGTCAACCGGCCGGCGCGACCAGAGCTCTCGCCCGTCCGAATCTACGAGCAGCAGCCGGCTGTTTTCGAACTGGGTGTGGCCAGTCCCATACGCAACCGCAATCTGGTAGGTCGGCAAGCCAAGGGCAGAGGTCCGGCCACGCAGGTTGGCAAGCGCCGGCGAGCTGTATCCTCCAAACCCCTCAAAGCGGACCCGCCACTTCTCGGCGCCGGTCGCTGCGCTGACGCAGATAAGATGATTGTCCGGCCGCGGGGTCTGCTGGCCGACGCGACGCGAGGCTCCCGTTTCGCGGTAGAACGGCCCGGTCGCGAAGACTACTTCAAGGTCCCCGTCGCCGTCAATGTCCGCAACGGCCGGCGCGGCGAAGATCGTATCTTCATAGAAGTTGCGCCAGAGCAGTGTTCCGTCCGGCCGAAAGGCGTTAAGAAAGCCGCCGCCAAGCTGCTCGACGCCCCCCGCTACCGAGGGGCCGATATCTTGGCCGATGAAGAAGTGATAGCGCCCCGGCACCGATGCGGCGCTCCACGTGCGATTGACGCTCAGGTCGCCGATGGCGGGCGTCGACCAGACGGAGTCGGCGGCGTGGAACTCCCACAGTTTCCGGCCGGCGGCGTCAACGAGGTAAATCCAGCGGTCCCACCCGCCGTACATGATATCGAGGGTCGGGCCTTGATAGCGGGATGCAAGCACCGCCGAGCCATAGACGGGGTCACGGATGCCGTCTCCTCGCCCTGCCGGCCAGTCATCATGACCGGTGTCGAAATTCCACAGCAGTTCGAAGCGGCGCGTCTGCCGGTTGAAGCGGTAGCAGTGCATGCCGTTGTCGGGAGCAATGTTATCGTCCACATCACCGCCGACCGGCACGAGCACGCACGGGTCGGCGCCCGGCTGGAGCGCTCCTACCGAGACAGCCCCGTTGATCGGCCCGATCGTCGGCTGCTCGGCGACAATCTCGAGGGTGTTCGCGCCGCTGCTTCGGACGACAAACACCTTCGCTTCGCCGCGCCGGTCGTAGGCGCCGCTGACCAAGCGAGCGCGCGTCGTCCCGAAGATCAACTCGGGGCGACCGTCGCCGTCGATGTCATACACCGCAGGAGAACTGCGGCCGACAAGACCGGCAGGAAGCCGCAGCGTTGCGTCCGGGCGGCTGTTGGAGACGGGCGCCGCCTCTGCCCGGCCTGCGCCTCGCAGCGCAGCCGCGCCTATGCCCGCTGCCGCTGCGGTCAATACCGTTCGCCGTGGAATCTGCTGGCGCCGGAAGGATGGTCCGTCGGTTCGTCGCGCCATCTTCGCTCCACTGCGCTCCGCTCGGGCAGCAAGCGCGCGCTGTCCCTACCCGAGCGACAGAAATGTGCAAAGCTGCTTAAAGATTCTATCGTCGAGCAGTGCAGCAGCCTCGATAGCGAAGTCGAGCTCGGCGAAGAGCGCTACGCCGCGAACGGCGCGAGGGCGCCCGCGAGGTCCGGGGGAACCCGCGCTTCGAGGCAGATGCCGCGGTCGGTGTAGTCTTCACGGTCGACTCGACCGCGCTGCCGGACCTGGCTGACAATGCCTTCCTGCCCATAGGGAATCGTAACGCGCACTCGCTGCCAGCCCGCGACGAGCGCCTGCTGTACTGCCGCAAGCAAGCGGTCGAGCCCCCATCCCCGCGCCGCCGCAATCGGGACGACGCCAGGACCGCCATACTCCCGCTCGGCGAGACGGAGCGCGCCTTCGCCGGCGTCGGGGTAGAGCAGATCGACTTTGTTGAGCACAAGAACGGTCGGCGTGCGGTCGACCCCGAGCTCACGCAGCACTTGCTCAACAGTCGCCCGATGCTGCTCCGCGTTGGGGTGAGAGATATCGAGCACATGCAGGAGGACATCAGCGTCTTCCAGTTCTTCAAGGGTGGCGCGGAAAGCCGCGACGAGGGTCGCCGGCAGTTTCTGGATGAAGCCGACTGTGTCAGAGAAGAGCACCGTCTGCTGGCCGGGCAGCGTCACCTGCCGCGTCGTCGGGTCAAGAGTGGCAAACAGCTTGTCTTCGGCCAGCACGCCGGCGTCGGTGAGGGCGTTGAGTAGGGTGCTCTTGCCGGCGTTGGTATAGCCGACGATCGCCACGACGGGAATGCCGTGCCGGCGGCGATTTTGGCGATACAGCTGACGATGCCGGCGCACCTCCTCGAGTTCGCGCTTCAGGTGCGCGATGCGGTCGCGCGCAAGGCGCCGGTCGGTCTCAATCTGGGTCTCGCCGGGCCCGCGGGTGCCGATGCCGCCGCCCAGCCGTTCGAGGTGAGACCACTGGCCCGCCAGGCGCGGCAAAAGGTACTCGGTCTGCGCGAGCTCGACTTGAAGCCGGCCTTCGCGCGTGCGGGCGCGGCGGGCGAAGATGTCGAGGATGAGGGCGGTCCGGTCTATCACCTTGATGCCGAGCGCCTTCTCCAGATTGCGCTGCTGGGTCGGCGACAGCTCATCGTCGAAAATGGCCACTGTCGCGCCCGTCTCCTCGCAGCGCGCCTTCACCTCCTCGACTTTTCCGGCGCCGAGATAGGTCGCCGCATCCGGCCGATGGCGGCGCTGGAACACCGCATCCACGACCTCCGCCCCGGCGGTGGCAGCGAGCTGCGCCAACTCTTCCAGCGAGTCCTCGACGCTGAAGAGCGTCGGCTTCTCCGTCTCAACGGCAATCAGCAGGGCGCGCTCGCGCGGCGGCTCAACAGGATGGACAGTGCGCGCGATAGGTTCCCTCCTTACTCTCGCTTATGACGCCGCGAGCGCCTCCTCCGGCTTCCAAGCGGCGAGGCGCCGCATCGCTTCCTCGATCCGCTCGGTCGGAGCGGTCAGCGAGATCCGGACATAGCCTTCGCCGCTCGGTCCGTAGCCGATCCCCGGCGTGACGAAGACCGCCGTTTCCTCGACGAGGCGAGCGGAAAAATCGATCGACTTCACGCCTGCCGGCAACGCCGCCCAGACGTAGAGGCTCGCCTTCGGCTTCGGCGCCCGCAGCCCAATCTTGTTCAGCACCTCGCAGACCAGGTCGCGACGATACTGGAGGATGGCGTTGTTGCGGAAGACCGCATCCATCGGCCCGTTCAGCGCCGCGATCGCCATCTCCTGAATGGCTTGGGGAATGCCGCTGTCGAGGTTCGACTTGACCCGCAGCAGCGCATCGATGATCCGCGCGTTGCCGACCGCCATGCCGACGCGCCAGCCGGTCATGTTGTAGGTTTTCGACAGCGAATGAAACTCGACGCCGACGTCGCGAGCACCGGGCACCTCGAGGAAGCTGTGGGGCCGGTAGCCGTCGTAGGCGACCTCGGTATACGGCGCGTCATGGAGGACGGCGACATCGTATTTCTTGGCAAAGTGAACGCAGCGCTCGAAGAAGTCGAGCTCAGCAACCGCGCCGGTCGGATTATTCGGGTAGTTGATCCAGAGCACCTTTGCCTTCCGCGCCACCTCCTCCGGAATGGCATCGAGGTCGGGCTTCCAGCCGCGCTCCTCCGTCAAGGGCAGCCAGTAGGTCTCGCCGCCGGCGAACATCGTGCCGACCGAATAGACCGGATAGCCGGGGTCGGTCACGAGGGCGAGGTCCCCGGGATCGATAAAACAGAGCGCGATATGGCCGATCCCCTCTTTGGAGCCGATCAGCGGCAGCACTTCCTTGTTCGGGTCGAGCCTCACCCCGAAGCGGCGCTCATACCATCCTGCGATCGCCTCGCGCAGCTGCGGGAGCCCGTCGCTCTCCGGGTAGCGATGATTGGCCGGCACGCGTGCCGCCTCCACAAGGCGGTCAATGATGTAGTCTGGAGTGGGGATGTCGGGGTCGCCGATGCCGAGGCTGATCACATCGCGGCCCTCGGCGCGCATGCGGTTGATCTTGCGGGTGACCTCGACGAAGAGGTACGGCGGCAGCTTCTCAATGCGCTGGGCAAATCGCATCCTTATCCTCTCTGCTGTGCTGTGAGGCGCCGGAAGAATAGCTCAGCGGTCGAGCGGCCACTCCCCGCGGAAGACGAACGCTGCTGGACCGCGCATCTGCACGGAGCCTCCGTCCCACCGAATAACGAGCGCGCCGCCCGGAAGTCGGACGTCGACCTCTTCGTCGACTAGGCCGTGGAGGCGCGCCGCCACGACAGCCGCGCACGCCCCGGTCCCGCAGGCGAGCGTCAGCCCTGCGCCGCGCTCCCACACGCGGACATCGAGGCGGCGGCGGTCGCGCACCCGCGCCACCTCGAAGTTCACCCGCTGCGGGAAAAAGGGGTGCCGCTCCACTTTTGGTCCGAGCGTCTCGAGGGGAACAGCCGAGAGATCCTGTTCAACGAAGGTGACAGCGTGCGGATTGCCCATCGAGACACAGGTGACCGGGAGGGTCTCGCCGTCGACGACGAGGGGGTAGTCGACAACGCGGGCATCGGCAAGACGCGTCGTGTCGACCGGGATCTCGGCGGGATCGAGCCGCGGCGGGCCCATGTCGACCGACACCGCTTCGACCACGCCGTCGCGGCGATGCGCCATGACCGTCAGCACGCCGGCGCCGGTTTCCACCGTGAGCTCATCGCGCGGCGGCACCAGCCCTTCTTCCAAAACAAACTTGGTGTAGCAGCGAATGCCGTTGCCGCACATCTCGGCTTCGGAGCCGTCGGGGTTGAAGATGCGCATCCGCAGATCCGCCCGCTCCGACGGCAGGACGAGGATCAGGCCGTCAGCACCGACGCCGTAGTGACGGTCGCAGATTGCCTTCGCCAAGGCAGGCCAATCGGCATCGACCGCGCGGGCATCGACCATTACGAAGTCGTTTCCGATGCCGTGCATCTTGGCAAAGCGCACCAACTCCTCCGCAGATGAGCGACGACCGCATCGACGAGGTCGGGGCGGTCAGCCGCGAACCATGTGATCGCCGGGTCGTCCAATCGGAACCAAGTATACTGCTGCCGCACGAGACGATGGGTTGCCCGCTTGATCCGCTCTTTCGCCTCCTCGAGGCTGAGCGTCCCCGCTACTACTGCCAGCAGCTCACGGTAGCCGTGGCTGCTCATCGCGGGGGCAGCGGGGGTCAGTCCGGCGTCACGGAGCCGCCGCACTTCGTCCAGCCAGCCGGCGGCGAGCATCGCCTCAACGCGCGCATCGACCCGCGCATACAGCGCCGACCGCTCGAGGGTCAAGCCGATCACGGCGGTCTGGTAGGGCGGGGGCTGCACCCGGCCCTGTTCGGAGAACGGCCGGCCCGTCTTGCGGATCACTTCGATCGCGCGGATCACGCGGCGCAGATTCCGAGGATCGATTTTCGCCGCTGCCGCAGGGTCCCGCTCTGCGAGCTCGCGCACCAGGAGGGCGGGGTCGCGGCGCGCGACCTCCTCGAGTTGAGAGCGCAGGGCAGGGTCAGGCGGCACCGGCGGCGGCGCCAGCCCCTGGATCACAGCGCGAACATACAGCCCGCTCCCGCCGACGAGGATAGGCCGCCGCCGGCGCGCGGCGATGCCGGCGATCGTCGCGCGGGCCGCCGCCAAATATTCTGCCAGCGAAAACGGCTCCGACGGGTCGCGGTAGGTATACAAATGATGGGGGACGCGCCGTCGCAGCTCGGCAGGGGGCGCCGCAGTCCCGATTTCCATCCCGCGGTAGACCTGGCGGCTGTCGGCGTTGACAATCTCTCCGTCCACCTGTTCTGCCAGCGCAACCGCAAGCGCCGACTTGCCGGTTGCCGTCGGCCCGACAATGGCCACAAGCGGGATCTGCGGGGGGGAAAGAACGGCACTCACATACGCAATTGTGCGCCATAATCGGGAGGCAAGGAGGAACGATGGAGCTGGCACACCCCGAGTATCTGGTCGACTGCGCCTGGCTGCGCGATCACCTGAATGACCCGGCGGTACGCATTCTCGAATCGACGGTGCACCTGCGCCGCGAAGGCGACCAGATGATCCGGATCAGCGGGCGCTCCGAGTTTGAGACAGGCCATATTCCAGGCGCCCAATTCGCCGACCTCATCGAAGCGCTCTCCGACACTTCCAACCCGCTGCCCTTCATGTTGCCCTCGCCCGAGCAGTTCGCCCGCGAGGTCGGCCGTCTCGGGGTGAGCAACCGCCACCGCGTGATCTGCTATGACCGCGCTCACGGCACGTGGGCGACACGCTTATGGTGGATGTTCCGCGCTTTCGGGCACGACAACGTGGCAGTCCTGAACGGCGGCTATCGCGCGTGGCTCGCCGGCGGACATCCGGTCGAGACGGGAACAGTCCCGCCGTCGCCGGCCGTCTTCACTCCCCGCCTGCGGCCAGAGCTCGTTGCCGGCAAGCGTGAGGTGCTCGCCGCAATCGAGGATGGCGCTGTCTGCACGATCAACGCCCTCGCTCCCGAAGTGCATCGAGGGGAGACCGGGACGTATGCCCGGCGCGGACGCATCCCGAACAGCGTCAATGTGCCGGCGATGAGCCTGGTCGACCCCGAAACTTGCCTGCTCCGCCCCCCCGAGGAACTGAAGGCGCTGTTTGACGCCGTCGGCGCGCTGTCGCGGGAGCGGGTGATCCTCTACTGCGGCGGCGGGATCGCGGCGACAATGGACGCCTTCGTCCTGACGCTCCTCGGGCATGACAATGTCGCAGTCTACGACGGCTCCCTCACCGAGTGGATGGCTGACGAATCGCTCCCGGTGGAGGTGGGCTGAGCGCGCCGGTCCGGCCGGCGCGCTCCTCTCCAAGGCGTGGGCGCGCCCTCTCTGCCGCTCGGAGGCGCGCGCCCGCAGCAGAGCGAAGCGCTGCTTACTTGACGGCGACCCGGTTCGGGATCCAGAACTCGGGCTTGTAGCTCTCGATCACCTGCCGGAAATAGCGGCGCAGCTCGCCGTGGAAGTCGGATTCGACGAACTCCTGAGCGTAGGGCTCGCCGTTGTCGCGGTTGTCGAACTCACGGAAGTAGCGGCTGATAAGCGAGGTCGGCTTCGGCTGATTCGAGGGGAAATCGAACACCGCGAAGACCCCGCCCGGACGCAGGATGCGGTGGACCTCAGCAACAACCTGCTTCGAGATCTCCCACGGAATTTCGTGGAAGAGCAGGTAGACGAGAACAATATCGAAATGATTGTCGGGGAAGCCGGTCCGTTCGGCAAGCCGCTGGGCGAAATGGACCTCGATCCCAAGGTCGACCGCCCGCTTGTGGGCATAGCGCACCATGGGCGCGCCCAAATCGATTCCCCACACCTCCGCCTGCGGAAACCGTTCCTTGAAGGCGGTCGTGGCTTGGCCGACCCCACACGCAAGATCGAGAACGCGCTCCACGCGCCCGTCCGCCGGAACGGGCACCGCCTCAACGATCTCACGGTGGATGCCGTCGTTGTTGTTTTTGCCCGTATAGAACACTCGGGTTGCGACATGATAGAGGTAACCCGTCAGCGGGTCAGCGAAGTAGCCGCCGGGCTGGATGTGAAATTCCACCCGCGAGAAATAGTCGGGATAGGGGAAGTTCGGGTCGTATTCGACTGTTCCCGGCCCCGAACGATCGGCGATCTCTAGTTCGCGCAGCAACTGCGGCTCCCGCTTGCGGAGCGCCTCGAGCGCGCCAGACCACATCATTTCTTGGTCCGACCGATGGAAGCGCGACCGGACCGCCATGATCGGCAATCGATCCAAGATCGCCTTGACTTCGAGAATATCCTCGAATTTCCGGCCGGCAAGACGTTCCGCCTCGGCGAGCGCCTCCTGCCCTTTCTGCCGCGCAACTGGATCGAGCTTTGCGAGGTTGAAGACCCGCAGCCCCTCCGCAAAATCGAGATACGCATCATCGTCTCGTTCTGCGCTGAGAGGAGTTGTTCCGAGAAAGCCCCGGTCGATCATTTGTCCCTCCGACGTCTCGCCGTCCCCCCGGAGACTGTACGATCCCTTGTCTTCGCCGGTCAATTGAACACATCGGAACATTTCGAGCGCGAACTGGATGATCTTCACCCGGATCAGGCCTGCGCCGGCAGAAGCGGGTCGCTACAATGAGGCGGCGGCACAGCGCTGCAGCAGGAGAGAAGGATGGATGAGGAACGAGCGCTCGCGCGGCTCCGCGTGCTCGACCTGACAGGACCAGCGGGGAGCTATGCGGGAAAGTTGTTCGCCGAGCTTGGGGCGGATGTTCTGAAAGTCGAGCCGCCCGGCGGGGATCCTGGCCGCACCTACGCGCCGCTCTCGGGCGAGCGGTCGCTCCACTGGTGGTATCACAACACCTCAAAGCGATCGGAGATCATCGACCTCACCACCCCAGCCGGCCGCCAGCGGCTGTGGCAGCTCGTCGAAACGGCCGACGTGCTCCTCGATACCGACCCGTGGGTCCTAGAGGCTGCGGGCTTCACGGAAGAAGCGGTCGCGCGCCGAAACCGGCGGCTGATTTGGGGCAGCCTCACCCCCTTCGGGTTGACGGGCCCGCGACGCCACTGGAAAGCAACCGACCTTATTGCCTCGGCGCTTGGGGGGCTGCTCTATCTCGGCGGCATGCCCGACCGTCCGCCATCGTGGCCGGGAGGGGAGCAGTCCTACCTGCTCGGAGCGAATGCGTTAGCGGTCGGGGTGATGCTCGCGCTCCTCGCCCGGATCAAAACTGGCGAAGGGCAGCGCGTTGACGTCTCGCTGCAGGAAGCAACCCTCGTCGCGACCGAGAATGCGATCGGCTTCTGGACCTTTCTCGGTCAGGTGCGCAGGCGCCTTGGAACGCGCAGCTTTGGCGGCCCGAAGATGATCTGGTCGACCGCCGACGGCTGGGTTGCCGCCCATATCGGCGGCCGCTGGGATGACCTGCTCGACTGGATGGAGACGCACGGCGTCGAGACACGCCGGTTCCGTTCTCCAGAATGGTACGACAACGACTACCGGCGCGCTCACTTCGACGAATTCGAACCCGTGCTCCAAGAGATGCTCAACCGGCTGCCCAAGGAGCAAGCGTACGCCGAGGGACAGCGGGCGCGGATCGTCTTCGGTCCCATTCGCACCATGGCCGAAGTGCGGCAGGATATCCAGCTGAACGCGCGCGACTTCTTTGTCGACCTGCCGACCCCCGAGGGGCCCGTCACGAGCGCCGGCGCTCCCTATCGGCTCTCTGTCACCCCGTGGCGGCTTGGCGGCCCCGCCCCTGCTCCCGGCGAGGGGGCTGGAGACTGGCGGGAACCTCCTGTCGACGAGCCCGTTCGCCCCAGCCCTCCCGATGCGTTCGGCCGGCTCCCCTTGAGCGGCATCCGCATCGTCGACTTCGGCACCAACGTCGTCGTTCCCCTCACCTGCAAGCTGCTTGCCTCATTCGGCGCCGAGGTGATCAAAGCCGAAGGACGCTCTCGGCCCGAAGGCCAGCGCAACACCCCGGTGCCCCGCTCGCCGCGCGCCGATACGCTGAATACGAACTGGCTGTTCCTCAATGTCAACACTGACAAGCGGTCGCTCGCCGTCAACATGACCGTGCCCGAGGCGCAGCAGCTGGTCAGGGAGATCATCGCCCAATCGGATATTGTGATCGACAACTTCGGCGTCGACCCTCTGCCGAAGTGGGGCATGAGCGCCGAGGAGCTTTTCCGCCTCCGGCCAGACCTGATCATCGTCCGCTGCTCGGTGCACGGGCGGACAGGACCGCTCTCGAACTACGTCGGGCTGGGCAACTCGATCATGGCAGTCGCCGGGCTGAACTCGATCACCGGCTTCGCGGGCGACCCGCCGGTCGGAACGTGCACCGCCCATCCCGACTACAGTTCAAACGCCCACCACGCCCTCTTCTCCATCCTCGCAGCGCTGTACTACCGCGAACGGACAGGCCGCGGACAGGTGATCGACCTCTCTCAGACCGAATCGACGGTCGCTTGGCTCGGGCCGGCGCTGCTCGAATACACGGTGAACCATCGCGTTCCGGGGCAGCCGAACAACCGCCATCCCCAGATGGCGCCCCATGGCGTCTATCCCGCTGCCGGCGACGACCGCTGGATCGCCATCGCCTGCCCCAGCGACGCAGAATGGCGCGCGCTTGCCGCTCAGATCGATCCCGCTCTGCTCGATGATCCGCGCTTCCGTACCCTCGCCGACCGCAAGGCAAACGAAGACCTGCTCGACGCCCTCATCCGGGATTGGACGGTCTCCCAGGAGCCGTTTGCGCTGATGGAGCGCCTGCAGGCAGCGGGGGTCCCTGCCGGCGTCGCCCAGACCGGCCAAGATCTCGTCGAGCGCGACGAGCACCTTGCGGCGCGAGGCGCTTTCACTCTCCTCGACCATGAAGAGGCGGGACCCGTGACGGTTATCTCGCCGCACTTCCGCCTGTCGCGGACTCCGGGGCGGATCGGCGCGCCGCCGCCGCTCCTCGGCGAGGATAACGACTGGGTCCTGACCGAACTGCTGGCGCTCGACGAGGAGCGGGTCGCCCAGCTCTACATCGCCGGCGCAGTCGAGTAGGAGAGGCGGCGGACACTATGCCGGCCGTCGGGGAAGACGAGGCAAGCGGAGCCGGCTGACCATCCTGCCGCTCCCCCGCTGGCGGTCCTCAGCCGCTCCCGAGCGCCGCCGGGCCGCTCTGACGATGAGGACGGCGAGCGCGACCGCAACGAGAAGTGCGCCGAGCTCTACGCGGGGGATGAAGAGGAAGACGCCGAGGAGGAGGAGCAGGAAGCGGCTGGCAGCGCCGAGCGGCGCGCGGGTTCCAAGCGCGAGGCCGACCGCCAGCGCCGCCGCGCCTTCGACGACGAGGATCAGGGCGGCATCGGGCCCCCGCTCGAGAAATGCCGCACGCGTCGCCACAAGCGCTGCGAGCAGCAGCGGTATCGCCCAGACAATGCGGCCGAAGAGGGCGCGCGCTTTCCATCGTCCGGCGAGGACACTCGCTCCGCCAATCCAGAAGAGCGCCGCCACGATTGCGCCCGGCGGGTCGGGGAGCGCACCCCAGCTGATGAGAATGACAACGCCGACCGCCGCTGCCGGCAGGAACAGCAGTCCCGCTATCAGCGCGAGGAGGCTGAAGAGCAGCGCTTCCATCATGGGCGCAACGCTGAACCAGCGCTGGCCAAGCGCAGCCAGCAGCCCGCTCACCTCGTTCAGCCGCTCGACCAGAGCGAGGAAGAGCAGAAGCGCGCCCGCAAGCGGCACGTGCCGAGCCGCCCAGCCGAGGCCGGCGAGCAGGTCGCGCACAGTCGCCCACCGCGGCCGGGCGATCAGCGCGCCGCCGGCAGCAATCGCCGCCGCTGTTCCGAAACTGACCGCGGGGGAAAGCAGAGCGAGCAGGCCGAGCAGCGCGGCCGGCGCGGCAAGGACCATCGCTATCCCGAGCGTGGCCGGCGCGAGCGGCGGAAGGGCCGGGAGCGGCGGCGGCCAAACCCAGCGCCAGCGATCGGCGCGCCGCCGCCCGACGACGATCAGGAGAGCGAGCGCTGCCGGCGGCACGAGGCGCCACGCGATCTCTCCGACCCCGCCGAGCGCCTGCCCTGCGAGCAGCGCGCCGAGCCCAAGCGCAGGCGGGGTGAGCGGAAGCAGCGCGTACAGGGTCGGAAGGGCACCCGCGCCGGCACGGCCGTCCGGCGCGACGAGGAACGGCGCGCTGAGCGCCGTCGCCGCCGGCGCGGCGCCGTAGGGACGAAGGAGGGCAGCCAAGCGTGGAACAAGCCGCGCCCCCACCATGCTGCCGGCAAAGAGGACGATGGGCGCGACCCACTCGCTGAGCAGAGCGAACGACGAGGCGAAAAGCCCGCCCGCGCCGTAGAACAGCGCGGATGCCTCAGCGACAAGATCGAGCGGGGCAGCGCGCAGCGGCTCGGGCAAGCGGTCGCGGAAGGCCAAGGCGGCGGTCCAGCCGACCACGCCAAGCAGCGCCGGCCAGCCTGCCGCGCGCCGCCCCGCTTCAGCAAGCGCAAGCAGGAACACAGCCGCCACCAGCGTGTCGGTCCAACTGGGCACGCCGCCGGCGCCGAGGCGGAGGAGCGCCTCATGCCGATAGGCGAGAGCGCCGACAACCAGCGCCGCAAGCAGCAGGTCGAGGGGGGCGATCGCTCCGCGCTGACCGGTCGGTGCCGCAGCAAGGAACGTCGCCACGAGCGCCCCGCCGATAAGCACCGTCGGATCCTGCTCGCCCGCGAGGATCAGCAGCAAGAACCCGACCGCGCCAAGCGCGGCGAGCCAGCGTCCTGCCTTCCCCACGAGGCTGCTCTCTGCCGGAGGAGGCGGCTGCAAAGCCGGGAACGGGCGAACGCGACCCATTGGCGGGATTATGCCGTTCCCCGCTCCCGCTCGTCGCCTGTTGACAGCGCGTGCCGCCGTCGGTAGCCTCCTCTCGGAGGCACGATGACCCGCCCGCTGATCGATTTCATCCACGTTGACTCGCTGCCGTGGCAGCAAGAGCGCTCGCCGAGCGCCAATCAGCCTCACCGCTATCGGCGTCTCAGCGAAGACGAGGAAACGGGAGAGCAGACGCTGCTCGTCGAGCTTCCGGCCGGCTGGCGCATGACGGACGATGGGTGGCTCGACGTCGATGACGAACTGTTTCTTCTCGGCGGCGACCTCACGCTGAACGGCGAGCGCCTAACGAAGTACAGCTATCTCTTCATCCCTGCCGGCCAGCTGCGGCGCGGTGTCCGGAGTGAGGGAGGAGCGCGCCTGCTTCAATTTCGACGCGCCGCCGCAGCCTTCCACCCGGCAGCGGCGGACAGCCCCCAAGCTGACCTGACGCGAGCGATTGGCCCGCTCAATCTCCGAACGATGCCGTACGAGCGGCCCCAGACGCCCAACTTCCCTGCCGGAGCAGGCCGCAAGACGCTCCGACGCGACCCCGTGATGGGCGACGGCTTCTGGGTCATCGCGCTGCTGCCGCATTGGATCAGCCCGTTGACGGAGAAGCACACCTTCAGCGAGGAGAACTACGTCCTCGAAGGCGAGATCGAGACGAGCGTCGGCGTGATGACGCCCGGCGCCTATCTCCATCACCCGCCGGGGGCCGTTCATGGACCGATGCGCTCGCGGCCCGGCTGTCTCATCATCACGCGGGCGGGCGGGCCGTTCCACACCGACTACGAGCCTGTTTCCGGCGACTACGCCTTTCCGGAAGAAGTGTGATGAACGCGGTCCGATTCGGGACGCGCCTCGAAATGGGGCTGCCGAACTACGAAGCGGTGCGCGACCATGCCCGGCTTGCCGAGCGGCTTGGCTACGAAGCGGTCTGGGCACGCGACCACGTCTCCCTAGAAGATGTCACCGGCGAAGCGACCTGTCTCGAGTGCTGGACCGTCCTCTCGGCGCTTGCCCGCGACACGACGTCGATCCTGCTCGGAAGCTTGGTCCTCTGCGTGCCCTTTCGGAATCCGGCGCTGCTCGCCAAGATGGCGTCGACCCTGCAGCTTGCGAGCAACGGACGGCTCATTCTCGGCCTCGGCGCTGGGCATGTCCGGTCTGAGTTCGACGAATACGGCTACGACTTTCCCTCGCCCGGCGACCGCGTGCGGATGCTCCAGGAGGCAGTCGAAATCATCCGGCTGATGTGGACGGAGCGGCGGCCGAGCTACAGAGGGCGGTTTTTTCGAATCGCCAACGCGCTGAACGAGCCGAAGCCGACCCCGATCCCGCCGCTCATGATCGGCGCGACCCGACCGCGCGCCCTGCGCGTTGTCGCCCGCCACGCCGACCTGTGGAACAGCCCCGACGATATCGAGGGTTTTCTCGCCGGCCGCGAAGAACTGCTGCGCGCTTGCGAGGAAGTCGGACGCGATCCTGCCGAGATCCGCATGGTCGCCCGCCTCTCCGTCATCGTCGACCGAGACGAGGCAGCCGCCAAACGCCGCCATGAGCGGGTGTGTGAGGCGCGCACAGGGCAGCCGTACTTGCGCCATCGCATTCTCGTTGGCACGCCGGAGCAGATTGCCGAGCGGGTGGCCCCCCTCGTCGCTGGCGGCGTGCGCGACTTCATCACCGCTTTCTGGGAGACCGACCGCCAAGCCGAGTGCCTCGAACAGTTCATGACCGAGGTTGCGCCCCTCATCCGCCAGCACGCTGCCGCCCGATAGCAGCTGCGAATACTTTACACCGCACGTTCCGCGGAGTAGAGTGAGCAGCAAAGAAGGGAAATGGGGGAACGATGAGAAGCATAGCACGGCTTCGGCTGGAAGCGCTGAGCGCATTTGCGCGCCTGCTGCGCTCGTTTAGCGACCACGGCCTCGGGGCGCTGGAACGAGCCGCGCGCGACGCTCGGCTGGTCCGGGGCGTCTGGTCCGCTGCGGACGCCGGGTGTCCGCTCTCCTGCGCCGATGGCGTGCTGGGACGGAGCGGCGCGCGGCGCTTCTTCTGGCAGGCTCACGACCGCAACCGTTTTGTCACCGCGTGGGACGCCGGGCTTGTCTCCGCTGCCGACGTGGCGGCGCTCGTCCAGCTCGAGCGCGAGCGGCGAGCGCGCGCTTGGCAGCGGCGAGCGCGCATCCGGTCCCTTGCCCGCCGCCTTGCTGAACGCTTCAGCCCTGCGCCCTCACCACCGGCACACGCCTAGAGCAGGTCGCGCCGCGCGCGTGACGTCGGCACCGCGGCAGGCGCACCTTCAGGCGTCATCGCGGACAACGCCCAAACGATCAACGGGCTCCGCTCCGGTGAGCTCGACCTTGCGCTCCTGCACACTCGACCCGGCCCTCGGCGAGCGCGACCCAGCGCGCCGGGCAGAGCTGTATCGACAGGCTGTCCGCCTCGAGCGCGACGCCGTCACGGTCATTTATACCGTGCTCGTCCATCAGTTCCACGTCCACCCGCCGTCGATCGCGGGGCTCCAGATCCCCCTTGGGGTCTACTTCCATCTCGACTCCGCCTACCGCACGCAATAGCCGCGATCGTGCTCCGGAGGCGCTTCTTCGCCGAGGGCGAGCGTCCGGCCCGAGCGGAGCGGCCTAGAACGCCGGCTGGTTGATGCCGGCAATCAGCCGCGCCGCATACTCCAGCAGCACGTTCCGCCGCGCTTCTTCCACTCCTCGTGCCTTGAGATACAGTTCCAGCGCCTCGAGGGGGGCGAGCTGCTCGGCGAGCACGTCGGGCAGAGCGTGTGCCGGCGCGGACTCGACGATGCGGGCGATCGCGGCGACATAGTGCGCCTCGCGGAGCGCGCGACGGACATCGGCGACGCGAAACTGGCGCTCGTTCTCACTCGACAACCGCACGCGGACGCGCACCACGGCTTCTTGGATCTGGTCAGCGTGCTGCTCGATCTGCTTGAGCACGAGGCGGGTCGGATCATCGGCCTGCGAGGCGTCGACGCTGAGGGTGAAAAACCGGCGCGCGGCCGCGCTCGGCACGAACCGCCAGCGCACGGTATAGGGACGGTCGCCCGCCGAGTGAGGCTCGAAGCTGAGGCGGAGGAACCCCTTCTCCTCGCCCTCCTCGCTGAAGTCGGCGCGCTGGAGCGACCCGGGGTAGATCGCCGGGGGATGGTCGTGCACCTGCTGCATCTTATGGATATGCCCGAGCGCAACATAGTCAAAATGGGTGAGGCAGAGATCGCCGAGGGAAAGGATGTAGTCGTGGCCGAGGGTCGTTGCGCGTTCGGAGCCGAAGGTCGCGCCGTAGACCTGAGCATGGATGGCGAGGATCGAGGGGAGGCGCGGATCGAGGTCGGCCACCCGGAGCCGAACGAACTCCGTCAGTTTCTGCACTAGGCGCTGGTTCAGTTCGTCAAGAGTAAGGTTCCTCGCCTCGTCCTGCCGGAGGAGACGGCTGCGCGGCGCCCACGGCAGGGCGAGGACCTGCACCGGGCCGGCCTTTGTTTCAATCCGGAGCAGGGTGGGGCGGCCCGCGACATAGACGCTCGTGAGCGGCAGCGCCTCGAACACTTCGATGGAATGGGCGCGCACGGGCGAATTGGGGAGATCATGATTGCCCACCAGCATGAACAGGGGCACGCCCTCGCGACAGAGCCGAGCGATCCGCTTGGCCAGCTCGCGCTGATGCGTTGGGCTGGGGTCGCGGCTCTTATACATATCGCCAGTGAAGAGCACAAGATCGACCTGCTCCTCCAGCGCCGTGTTGACGACTTCGTCGAGCGCTCTCAGGCAATCGACAAGACGGCTAGGAAGCCCGGTGTCAGTATCTATCCGGCTGTAGTTTTCGAGCCCAAGATGGACATCGGAAAAATGCAGGACCTCTAGCCGGCGCATGCTGCCGCCTTCTCTGCCAGAAGTCCTTCGAGGGTCGGGACAAGCTCGGCGATCGGGACGCGGATTTGCGCCATCGTATCGCGGTCGCGAATGGTCACCGCCTGGTCGTTTACGGTCTCGAAGTCGACGGTGACGCAGAACGGCGTCCCGATCTCGTCCTGGCGCCGATAGCGGCGGCCGATCGCCTGCGTGTCGTCATACTGGACCGTCCAATGGCGGGCGAGATCCCGCCGAATGCGCCGCGCGATGTCGGTCAGCGGCTCCTTTCTGCTCAAGGGCAAGACGGCAACTTTGACCGGCGCCAGCACCGGATGAAGCCGCAGCACAACGCGGACCCCTTCTTTGTCAGGCTCTTCATCGTAGGCATCCACTAGAGCCACGAGCACGCCACGGTCCACCCCAGCTGACGGTTCGATGACGTAGGGGAAGTAATGCTCGTTCGTCTCCTCATCGAAATAGGTGAGGTTCTTCCCGCTGAACTCGCTATGACGGCGCAGGTCGTAGTCTGTCCGATTCGCGATCCCCTCGATCTCACCCCATCCTTTTGAGAGCCAGCCATCGGGAAAGCGATATTCGATGTCGCTTGTCGCTTTGGAATAGTGGGAGAGCTCATTCGGTTCGTGAGCGCGAACGCGGAGATTTTCGCGGCGGATCCCGATCGAGTAGTACCAGGCAAGGCGATCTTCGATCCAGCGGCGGTGCCACTCTTCGTCGGTGCCCGGCTTGACGAAATACTCAACCTCCATCTGCTCAAACTCGCGCACCCGAAAGAACGACTTGCCGATCGTAATCTCGTTGCGGAACGCCTTGCCGTACTGACCGATGCCGAAGGGTAATTTGCGCCGCATCGCGCTGCGCACATTTTCGAAGTTGACGAAGATCCCTTGCGCTGTCTCAGGCCGAAGATAGACCTTATAGCCGCTCTCCTGGATCGGGCCGATCGTCGTCTCGAACATCAAGTTGAAGTTGCGCGCTTCGGTGAACTGGTTCGGGCAGGGAGGCTGGGGACAGACCCGCTCATCGAGCTGGTCAGCGCGGAACCGCTGGCGGCACTTGAGGCAATCGACAAGCGGGTCGGTGAAATTCTCAACGTGACCGCTCGCTTCCCAGACGCGCGGATGCATCAGAATGGCGGAGTCGAGGCCGACCACGTCGTCGCGCTCCTGGATGACGGCGCGCCACCACGCTTCCTTATAGTTGCGCTTCAGCTCGGCGCCGAGCGGCCCGAAATCCCAGACGCCACCTAGGCCGCCGTAAATCTCGCTACTCTGGAAGACAAACCCGCGGCGCTTACAGAGCGAAACAAATTTGTCGATATCAAGCGGCGTCGTGGATACGCGCGGGATCATGTTCTCCTCATCAGTCGGCGGGTGGGTCACCGCGAAGTATACCTGCTCTCCGTGCAGCCGAACTGCCCGCAGCGCTCGAGAATACTTCGGCCGAGGCGAAAAGGTAGACCCGGCTAGGCCGCACCCGCTACAGTTCCGGTGCAGGGCTCGCAGCGCAGTGCAGGCTGCGGCCGGTCCACCGTCAGGCACTCTCCATCGCGAGGAGGCGTAATGCCTTCGGCTCGAAAGCACTCTTTTTTCCTCATCGTTGCCGCGGCAGCCGTTGCCCTTGCTGGCTGCCTTCTCCCTCAAACCGGCGGGGGGCGCTCTCCAGAAAGTTCACCTCCTCCCCGTGGCGGCAGCTTTGTCCGCGTGAATCCTTCCGACGGCTCAACGATGAACCCCCTCTTGGCCTCCGACAGTTATTCGCGCGGCTACGCGGAGATGGTGTACAACGCTCCCTTGCTGCGCATGAACCCGGAGACGCTCGAGTGGGACACCAAGGATGGCGCTGCCGAGTCGTTCGAACTGTCGCCAGACGGCCTGATCATTCGCTATCGACTGAAGCCGAACCTGCAGTGGAGCGATGGCACGCCGATTACGTCGGCTGATTATCTCTTCACCTTCGAAAAGATGCTCGACCCCGCTGTGGACTATCCGTTTCGAGCAAACCTCGCCTTCATCGCCGGCGCGCGAGCGCCCGACCCGCGAACGATCGAGTTCACCTTCCGCGAGCCGTTCTGCCCCGCAATCGAATACACCAACATCAATCCGATCCCGAAGCATATTTTCGAGCATCTCAACATCAACGATAACCCCGAAAACCTGCGCCCGACAGTCGGTTCGGGGCCGTGGCTGCTGCGCGAGTGGGTGCGCGACAGCCATGCGACGTTTGTTGCGAATGAGAAGTTCTATCTCGGGCGGCCCTATCTCGACACCTACACCATCCGGATCGTACGAACGAGCGCCGTCGCCTTCTCTCTGCTTAAGAACGGAGAGGTCGACCAAGTCAGCTTGCGTCCTGACGAATGGGAAGAGGCGAAGCGGCTTCCCCACGTTACCACGATCAGCTTCTATCCCGCCGGATCGAGCTGGGTCTACATCGGCTTCAACCTCCGCAGCCCGCTGGTCAGCGACCTCCGGGTCCGCCAAGCGTTCGCGGCCGCAGTGCCGCGTCAGGAGATGATTGAGCGCATTCGCCTCGGGCGCGCCCGGCTGATTAACTCGATCTACGGCCCGAGCTCGTGGGCGCACGACCCGACGCTGCAGGGCATCGACTATGACCCGGAGCGCGCCCGCCGCCTCCTCGACGAGGCAGGGTGGCGCACCCCGCCGGGCAACCCGAGCGGCATCCGCCAGAAAGACGGCCGCGAACTGAAGCTCCGCCTCTTCTACAACGTCAGCAACCGCGATGCCGAACAGGTTGCGGTCATCACCCAGGCAGCGCTGCGCCAGATCGGCGTCGACCTGCAGGTGATCGGCGAAGAGCTGAGCACGCTGCTCAATCGGACAAACCGCACTCGCGACCTCGAAATGTGGGTGAATACGTGGATCTCGCCGATTGAGCCGCACAGCCGCTTCAATGCGTGGAAGAGCAGCGACAATGCCACCGGCTTCGCTGACCCGGTGGTCGACGAACTGTTCGCCCGCGCAGCTTCTGTTCCCGGGTGCAAGATCGCCGACCGCGCGCCGATCTACCATGAGATTCAGCGCCGCATTGCCGCCGAAGTGCCCTACATTTTCCTCTGGGAGATCGAACTGCTGTACGGGGTGAACAACCGGATCGTGACGAACCCGGTGACCAGCCTCGGTTTCTGGTATCGCGAGTGGGAGTGGTACTCGAAGACGGGGAAATAATCAGAGCGTGCCCGCCTTCAGGCGGTCAATCGCCTCGGACGCTTGCCGCTTCGTCATCTCTGCCGGCGGCCGGCCGTAGAGCGCGCGGATCCGCTCGTCGACCTCGCTCTCGCTCAAGCGATGCTCGTTGCGGCCGATGACGTAGATCGCTTTCACCTGCGCCGGCGTCGCCCGCTGCCTCTCATCGTCGGAGCGGGCGCGGCCGCGCAGCGGCGTCGGCGGGATCTCTTCCGCGAGCGGCTCAGCATCCTCGGGCGGCAGCTCCTCAAACGCGACCGTCGCTACGTTAATCGCGTCGCGCAGCGCGCGCGCTTTGGCGCGGGTCTCCGCCATCCGAACAAGACAGGTGCGCATCGGCGCCGCGACGTTGTTTGGGGCAGCATCTCCGATGCCGGAGTAGGTCCCCGTATCAAGCTCGACCGTCGCCCGCACGATCGCCGTCTGTCCGTTCTCCTCACGCGGCGCTTGGAGGAGCTCCGTGCGGATGCTGCGCAGACCTCGCTGGTGCGCTTCGTCAAGCAGCCCAGCGTAGAGAACGAAGGTTTTCCCCTGCCGCTCGATAATGTACTCCTTCTTCATCGCGCCCTCCCCTGCGCCCTCAGATATGAACATTTGTTCGAATTCTAGCCCGCTCCTGCGCTCTCGTCAAGCCAGCGCGTTCCGGCCGCGACCGTTGCCGCCCGACGCGGTCTTCTCCACCATCCACAGCACGCGGAAGCGCGAACCGAGTAGACTGGGAGTTGGAGGTTTGAGATGCGCATCCCTCTTCCGGTTCTCCTCTCCCCGGACGAGCGCGAGGCGCGGAAGGGGCACGGTCTGCGGTTTACAGCGGCCTCTCCGGCCGCAGCGCTCGTCATCAGGCGCGGGCGGGACGAAGACCTGCCGCGAGGCGAGGCATGATCCCGGTCGGCGACGAGAACGAGCATCACGGCCCCGCAGTCGTTACGCTGACCTTGATCGGGTTGAACCTTGCGGCGTTCTTCCTTCAGCTGCTGTTCGGCACGCCGTTTACCTATGCGTTCAGCTTCATTCCTGCCGAACTCACCCTCTTCCTTCTCGGGCGGGCCCCAAGCGAGGTGCTTATCACGCTCTTCACCGCAATGTTTCTTCACGCGAGCCTCGGCCATCTTTTGGGAAATCTCCTCTTTCTTTGGGTCTTCGGCGATAACGTCGAGCATCGTCTCGGGTCGTTCCTGTTCCTCGTCTTCTATGTTGTCTGCGGCCTCGCCGCCACCTTCACCCAGTACTTGACCGACCCGACATCCACCATTCCGAACCTCGGGGCGAGCGGCGCGATCTCGGGTGTCCTCGGCGCCTACTTCGTGCTCTTTCCCGCCAACCTAGTCCGGGTGTTCATCTGGCCGTTCTCACTCTTCCTCGGCACTGTCCCCATCCCGGCGCTCGTTATGCTCGGGCTCTGGTTCCTTCTTCAGCTGTGGGGCGGAGTGAGCGAGTTCGGCCAGCTGAGCACGGGGGGCGTCGCCTTCTGGGCGCATGTCGGCGGTTTTGTCGCTGGCATGGTGCTTGGCATGCCGTTCCGCGGCCGACGGCGACGCTCCCTCCCCTACCCGCCCTTCTGACCGGCCGCAGGCGAGGGGGCCGCCTTCCGCGCGCGGGCGCCACTGCTGCAGCGCGGCCGCCTCAGCGCTCTCAAAGAGGCGGGCAGCGCTCTTCCGCTGCTGGATACCGCAGCCTTGGCGTTCGAACCAGCCATCCCCACGTGGACCCAGCAGTGCGGAACGAGGGAGATGCTCCGCGCTGCGTTTGCAGTTGGTCGCAGGAGCGGGCAAGGATGCCGTGGAAGACGGCGCGAGTGACAAAGCGGCTCGCGGGCGACAGAGCGCCGCCGGCAACTCTGGACGCGTTTCGGGCGCTAGAACGGCTTCGCGACCATTAACCAGACAATCGCGAGAAAGCCGACCGTCTCATAGCCGGCGACAACGAGCGGGAGCGGCGAGCGGCGCAGGCGCTCAATGTCAGCGTGCCTCCCTGTGCGGATTGCCCGCCGGAGCCGCGCAAAGACGATGGCGAGCGGAACCGCGCCGACGAGCAAGAGCACCAAGAGCGCAAGCGAGAGCCAGATCCATCCCGTCTGCCACCATCCGCCGGCCCAGCCAGCGGCAATGCCCCCGATGAGCAAGAGCGCGAGGCCAGCATACTGCGCCGGCCGGGCGCCGGCGCCAAGTTCGAGCAGCCGCGCCAGCTGGAGCGGGTCCGGCTCATCGCGGATGGCCAGCGCGACGGCTCCCGGCACGCCGTGCGCCGCCGCAAACAAGAGCGCCCCAGCGATATGGAGGAACACGAACAGTTCGTACATCAGCTTCGCTCCAGCGTGTTCTTCGCGTCCTGCGCGCAGGCCGGGCTCCCTCCGCTGCAGAAGGGCGCGCGCACCGCCGCCCTCGCCCGATCGTACCAAGAGCGTAACGCCGCTCCGCCTCGGCGATAGCCAACGCGCCTAACGAGCCCGCCCCTCGCCCAGGAGTTCGCCCTCGCCTTTCACCCCCTCAATCGCCTGATGATGACGCTCCGACCTGTCCCGGGAACCGCCCCGGCACCGCTCCCGAAGCGCGGCCGCTCCCGGCCAGAGAGATGACCGCCCAGACCCGCTCGCCGGCGCGGCGGCCAGCTGCTCCCGCCGCCCGACACGAGGCGGCGTTCGTCTCGGTACGCCCCCTCGAGAGTTGCTGCTCGCCGCCCTAACGCGCGTCCCCCTCCCTTCCTGCGCCGAAGCCCGCTTGTTGAGAGCAGGTACGGCGAGCAAGGAGGACAGACCTCGTCGGGGAGGTGACCAGCGAAACGGCGACACCCCCTCCGCCCGGAGACACGTACCGCCTGGGCGAGCGCCGCAGCATTCTCGCCGGAGAAGACGGCGCTGCCCTCTCCTCGCTCGGCGAACGGCCTCGAGCGCGGCGCCACAGCGGCGCGACAACGATCGCGCCCGCAGCGGTCTGGCACAACGCTGAGACGACGAGCAGGGCGCCGAGCGGAGCATGTCTCACCGCGAGCGCCGCCTCGACAACCACCCGGACGATCAGCCCGCCATTGAGAAGGGCGTAGGCGAGAAAGGCGGCCGGCTCGGAGTAGGAGAGCGGATTGTCTGCCGAACGTCGCCGCGGAAGGAGCCAATAGGCAACTCGAAGCGCAAACTGGAGCAGCTACCCGACGAAGAGCCCAGGGGCGTACCCTCTTCCGAGCGGCGGCAGCCGCAAGGGAGCGCAAGACCAGCATGCGCCAGCATCAGCCCGCCAAGGCTGCTGCCAGCGAGAAGATGCAGGAAGCTCGTCCGCGCCATCCGAACCGAGAATCGGTCCGCCAGTACTCCGTTTTCCTCCTCGGCCAGACCGCCTTCAGCAAGGAGGTGCGCTCTTCCCGACGGGTGAGACGACGGCGCTGTCGGCGCTCGCCCGCTGCAGCGGCGTCCGCGATACTGCGCCCCAGCGTGGCGGAAGGAGCATAGCGCCGCCTCGCGCTCGCCGAACCTTCGCTCCGCTGGAGCGCGACCGCGCCTCGCTGCTCTCCGACCATCGCCGCGCGCCGGCCGCTTCGGCCCGCCGCTCACCCGCCAGCCCCTTGCGCCGACGACGGGCGCCGCCAGGGCGACACCGCTCCGACTGTCGCTTTCTCGTTCTTGCGGAAGGGGAGGGGGAACGGGCGTGCCGGCTTCCGCTCGTCGCTGCGCCGCGGGATGCGGCCGACGTGCGCCTGCGTTCCCCGCTCTCTTCGCGCTGATGAACTGAGCCTAATGTTTTTTTCCTGTTGACACGATGCGGTATAGTGCAGGTGGCCTCGCAGGGTCCTGGCCCGAACGGGGAATGAGCGATTATGCGACGACGACGACGACGCGGCCGCCTCTGGCTCTGGCCCCTCGTCTTCCTGACCTTCGGGGCGGTGGCGCTCCTCGTTCCACGCCTTGTCGACGCGCTTCCCCAGCCGTGGCAGCGCGGCCGCGTTGTCGATGAGTACAGCGGCCAGCCGATCGCGGGCGCGGTGATCCGTTCCGCGACCGGCTCCGCAACGAGCCGCGAGAACGGCGCGTTCTCCCCCCCACCCGGCGACCGGTTCACCATCGAAGCAGAGGGGTACCTCCCTCGCGAGGTTGCCGCCGACGAACTGACGAACGTCACCCTGCGTCCCGCCATTCTTGCCGGCGGGGTGGTCAATGCGAGCGACGGGCAGCCGATCGCCGGGGCAACGATCGCGATCGGCTCCACCGTGGTTCGCTCGAGTGCGGAGGGGATCTATCGTCTCCCCAACACCGATCCCGAGCCGGTCGTGGTGGTCAAAGCGCCGGGCTACGCGCGGAGCATTCTCCGCCCCTCACGCGTCTCGCGGCTCGATATCCAGCTCACCCGTCAGCCCGTGCGCGCGGTCTACATGAGCGCCGCGACCCTCGCCTACCCCCCAGGCCGGGAGCAGCTGCTCGCATCGCTCAGCCGCAACGGGCTCAATGCCATCGTCATTGATGTAAAGACGGACCGTGGGACCCTCTCCTATCCGAGCGCTGTGCCGCTCGCGCGGGCGATCGGAGCGTCGGGGAGCGGCGACCTCGCCGCGGTAGTGAAACGGCTGAAGGAACAGGACATCTATGTCATCGGCCGGGTCGTCGTCTTCCGAGACCGCGTCCTCGCTCAAGCGCGTCCGGAGTGGGCGATCAAAGACCGGCGGCGCGGCGATGCCATCTATACCGACCCCGAAGGGGGACAGTGGATCGACCCCTTCCGCCGCGAGGTGTGGGAGTATCACGCAGCGCTCGCCGAGGAGGCGGCTGCCCTCGGCTTCGATGAGATCCAGTTCGATTACCTCCGCTTCCCCATCGACGGGACGGGCGACCATTTCGTCTACTCCGCTGCGTCCACTGCCGAGAGCCGCTTAGCCGCGATCCAAGGTTTTCTGACCCTTGTCCACGAGCGGGTTCGACCGACCGGGCTCTATATCTCGGTCAATGTCTTCGGCTACCTGATCTGGAACGGCGGCGAACTCGGCTACGGACACGATCTCGAGCATCTCGCCGCGCACGTCGATTACCTGTCGCCCACGCTCTATCCGTCGACCTTCGGCGGCGGCATCCCCGGCCTCGGGGATCGGAACGGCGCCATCGCCAACCCCTATGAACTGGTCCGCCGCAGCCTCGAGGAAGCAAAACGGCGGCTGAAGGGCGATGCGGCGCGGCTGCGGCCGTGGCTGCAATATTTCGACGATTACCCGTACCAAACCGGCAAGCGCTTCGACGCCCCCGAGATCACGGCCCAGCTGCGCGCTGCCGTCGATGCCGGCGCTTCAGGCTGGATGTTCTGGGACCCGACAAACCTTTACGCCCGCGGGGGGTTCGAGCGTCGGCCCTGAGCGCGCTCTTTCCCCTACTCGCGCAGCAGCCAATTGAGGATGCCGCCGAGCAGCGCCGCCCTGTCTCCTTCTGCAACCTGTTCGAGACCGAACGCCAGCACCGCCGAGCGGTACGCGAATTTGGGCCGCCCCTCGGGCCCCTCGGGATCGGAACGCCGCACCAGCGCGACCGGACGATCATCGGCGAGCAGCGCGGCTTGAACGGTTTCCGGCGCGAGATAGGTGTCGGAGTCCTCGCGGTAGGCATCGAGCACCGCGAGGTCACCGCTCCCGCTCAGCGAGAACTGGCGGCCGGCAAGCGGCGACCCTGCCGGACCGCGGACAGTCGCGGGGAAGGGAACAGTGGCCCGCACAACCGCGCCAAGGTAGCCATGAAACAGCCGGGAACGGCCATAGAGCGCATCCTGCATAGCGAAGTTGACGTCGAGCGCCTCCGCCACCCGGTTGCCGGCAACGAGGATCGCCCCTCCCTCGTTGAGATATTCGTTCAAGATGTCTTGGTCCTGCTCGGTGAGCGAGATCCGGCCGCGCTCGACCGGCGAGTCGCGGCTTCCCGTGAACAGGATGACCACGCGGTAGCGCTGAAGCGCGCTCAAAGGCGGCACGCCGCGCTGGCCCGGCCGGCGCGCCTCGTCGGCATCGAAGAGGTCATAGGGGATTTTCAGCTGATCCAAGGCTGCGCGATACGCTGCCGCCGTGTTCGGGCGCCCTCCATCTTCTGACCCATCGTTGTCGAGCAGCAAGACGAAGCGGTCGCGCGGAGGAACGACCCGCAGCCAGATAGGGATGCGCGCCTCGGCTGCCCCCTCAAGCACGAGGTCGCCGCCGTAGTCGCCTGCCGGCAGCCCCGCGGCAGACAGCCGGAGGGTCAGTTCGACCGTCTCACCGCGGCCGACCGACAGCACCGCAGGCTCGACCGCTACCGGGAGCGGAGCGCCGACACTGGAGAAGCGGAGCCGATAGGTCCCGGCGGCCAGCGCCGTCACGCGGACCGTGCGCGTCACCTCCTGTCCGGCGCTGACCCCGCCGAAGGCGAGGCTTGGCGGGTCCGCCAGCAGCGGAGCGGCCGCCGCCTTCGCCACGTCGATCCGTCCTGCTCCTCGCGCGAGGGGCGGCAGGAGCGCGCCTTCGGCGTCGCGAACCTCCGGCGAGGCCGTCGCCATCAACGCCGCGCGGACCTGGGCCGGCGACCACTCAGGACGAGCTTGCCGCAGGAGGGCCGCTGCGCCCGCGACGTGCGGAGCAGCCATACTGGTGCCGGACACCTGACCAAACCCTGCCAACGGGTTCGGCGCGGGCCCGTAGCCCGCCGCGACGATATTGACGCCGGGCGCCACCACGTCTGGCGTGAGGGTGCGGTCTGCAGACGGGCCCCGGCTGCTGAACTCAGCAAGGAGATTTGGGGTCGAAGAAACCGCTGTTGGGCGCGGGTCGATCCGCAGCTGCGCCGCCTCGCCTACCATCTCGACCCAGCGTTGCAGGCGCTCGCCGGCGCTCCGCCCGATCATTCCGACAGGAATGCGGATCTCTTCGGCCTGTCCGCCGAACCCCTCGATCGGCTGCTCCCCGCTATTGACAATCAGCACCGCGGCAGCGCCGGCCTCTTGCGCATGACGCGCTTTCTCGACAAAGGGGCAGATACCGCGCGCGATGATCGCGACCCGGCCGGCGAGCGAGCCAGCCGGCAGGGGGTCGCAGGCTGCGCGCGGCTCAGACGGCTGCACGAGCGCAATCGGCAGCGGCCCGATCGGTGCGGTCAGGCGCGGCCCGAAGGCCGCCCGGCTGGAACGGACCCTCGCTTGGTCGGCCGGCTCATAGCCAACGAGTTCAACCGACTGGCGAGCGATTTCTCGGCTCGTTGTCACTGCGCCGACCGAGATCACGCCGCGAGCGTTTGAGGGGCTGTTTGTGGTCGCCACCCCTGGGCCGCTGTTGCCCGCGGCATTGACAACGACCACCCCTGCCCGGACAGCCGCTTCGACAGCACGCACCATCGGGTCGGCCCAGCCGTAGGTCGCGGCGTACGACGAGCCCCAAGAGTTGTTGATGACATCTGCTCCATCCCGCACGGCATCCTCGAGCGCCGCCACCAACTCGACAGTGAACGCATTGCCGTTGACGAAATCGCTCTCACTCCGCGAGGGATAGAAGACCCGGTAGTTCATCAGATAGGCGCCGGGCGCCACGCCGCTGATCTCAACGCGGACCCCGTCGACGGTGGCAACGACGCCGGCATTGCCGGCGACGATGCTCGCGACATGGGTGCCGTGGCTATCGCCGTTGGGACCAGGAAGCGGGGTGTCCTCACCGGGACGCGGGGGATCATCGGGTCGAAAGTAGGCGCGCGCGGCGATCACCTTGGGTGTTGTAAAGCGGGTATCGCCTTTCGGGAAGCCCGGGGGATAGGCATAGCCCGTCGGATCGAAAGACGGGTGCGTCGTGGCGATCCCGCTATCGATGATGGCGACTTTAACCCCGCGGCCAGCATCGCGCGGGCTGCCGCCGACCTGGCGCCACAGCTCCGGGGCACCGATTTGCACGATATCCGGCGCGTTCGCCAGCCGATACGGGCGGTCCGGCGTGACCGCGCGCACTCCGGGCACTCGGGAGAGCGGGCCTGCCGCGGCGACCGGCGCGCGGACGGCCAGCGCGTTGAGAAGGACGCCATAGTGGCGCTCGACCGTCGTTCCCGGCACCGCCGCCATCGCCCGGCGCGCTACCTGCTGCTGCTGCGCGGCGATCTGCTCGAAGACAGCGCGGGCCGGCGGCGAGTCGAAATCGGGCCGGGCGACCGGCGCGGGCCGGCCAAGTCCGGCGCGCCCCTCAGCGGCGAGCAGGAGGTCGACCGCGGCCGGCGCATCCAGTTCGACCAGAAAGCGAGCGAGCGGTGACGCCGCAGCATGGCCGGGCGGCAGGAAAGCAGCGAGAAGAAGGAACGCCAGCAGGGGTGCGAGGGCGCGCCAGGTCATCGCTACCGACGGTATTTCAGCCGCTTGAAGGCCTCCGCGTACGCGAAGCCGGGCACCTCGCCGATATTCGCGGCGCCCTCGCGGATACGCTCGGCAAGCCCTTCCCCTGACCCGACTTGGCTGACGTGGCAGCGCAGCGCCGCGATCTTCTTCTCGATAAAGTCGGTGATATCGACATAGACATCCGGATGCTCGGCGCCCATCACCCACGCCTCGGCCGTCTTGTGCGGTTCCAGCCCTTCAGCGATCTGCTCGGGAAAATACAGGTGATCGCGCGCGGCAGGAAAGACCGAGTCGAGCGCAACCGACCCCGCCACGCGGTGGTCGCGATGCTGCGCAAAGAGGCTGAGCCGACGCACCGGGTCTTGGCAGACGACAACATCGGGCCGGTACGTCCGGATCGCCCGGACGATGTCGCTTTGGAATTGGGGAGTGTCAGCCAGAAAGCCGTCGGGATAGCCGAGGATTTTGAACTCCTTGATCCCGAGCACCTTGCAGGCCTCCGCCTGCTCTGCTGCCCGAATCTTGGCCAGGCGCTCGCTGGTCATCGAACGGTCGCTGCTCCCTTTGTCGCCGTTGGTCGCGATCACGAGAAAGACATCGCGGCCTTCCGCGCACCATTTCGCGACCGACCCGCCGCAGCCAAACTCCATATCGTCCGGATGAGCCGTGATCACCAGGATCGACCGGTATTCCTCGGGCATTTCGGACATCAACCCTTTCTCCGCTCGTGGTGGTTCAGCAAAAACGGCGGCCAGCTGGGGCTGCCATCCCTCTAGTCTACGTCACGTTGGCCGCTTCCTGACCAGCAGCGTATGCTGAAACGTAAGCACAGTCTCGCCACGTTGGTTAACAATGCGGTTGTCAAGCCGGATCACCCCCCGGTCTGCCCGGCTCGTCTCGCGGGTCTCAGTGATCGTCACTTCATTGTGAATGGTGTCCCCCGGGCGCACCGGGCCGTGATAGCGCACGCTCTCGACGCCGAGCAAGGCGAGCAAGGTGCCGGTCACCAACGGCTCTGTCGACGCGAGGCCGATCGAGAGCGCGAGCGGACCAGGCGCGATGCGCCCCCCAAAGGGCGACGCGGCAGCGTATTCCTCATCGAGGAACTGCGGATTGTTGGCGCCGATAAGGCCGGCGAAGAGCACGATATCCGCCTCGGTGATGGTGCGGCCGTCGGTTCGAAAGCGCTCGCCGACGGCAAACTGGTCGAACCAGCGACCGAAGCGCACTGGCTGTGCAGCCGGATGGTCCATCGCGCTCAGTGTAGCGAAAGCGCGGCGCCTCCGTCAGTGAAGCGCGCGCCACGTCAGCCAGTCGCGGAGCGCGTCGAGCCGGCGCGTGGGGATGGGGTCGTGCCAGTCAAGGTCGTAGCGGTTTTCACTGATCAGGATGCCCTGCCGGCTGACGCGGAGCACCATCTCTCCGGTGCTGGGAAGCCGGACGGCCACCTCGCCAAGGCACGTCGCCGCGTTCGGAGCGGCGACAGCCGTTCGCCGGAAGAGCTGATGCCCGTTCAGTTCGGCGACAACCTCCAGCCTGTCGAGCGCGGCAAGCGTGTCGTTCACGATCCAGAGCGTTCCCCGCAGTTCGTCGCCGGCCCGGTAGGGGCGCAGCGGATATTCGACTGAGGCGAGGACTGGCGCGTACCATCCCTTGAGACAGCGGAACGCGCGCTTCGGCCGCCCGAAGTAGTCGATGACCGACCAGCTGATCGCGGGCCAGGGCTCATTCAGCTGCCAGAAGATCGTGCCGGTCGCGGCGCCCGCGCATCGACGCATATGCTCGATCGCGACCTGCAGTCCATTCGCTTGCGCTCGCTGGGTAGCAGCGGCAAAGGCCGTGAGATCATCGAGGCGAGCCTGCGCATAGCGCTGGAGCTTGTCGAGCTGCGCAGAATGCCGTTCCCACTCCGGCCCCGGGGCAGGGTCGTCGGGTAAGGCTGCCCAGAGCGTCTCCACCGCGGGTGCTGCCTGCAGGCCGAATTCCGAGAGGAGCGGCGCGCGCTCGAGCCGGTAGTCGGCCACGTTCGCCTTGGCGTGCCAGACCCGCCAGTTGTGCCGTTCCCCCGCGCTCGGCGAGGCAGCGCGAAAGGGCCGGCTGCCGTCCTCACGCGCGACCGCATTGGCGATGGCGGCGACGACCGGACGGTTCCGGTTCGGATTGAACTCGTTGCCCCCGCACCAGATCACTACCGACGGATGGTTCCGGAGAGCGCGGACGATCCCGCGGCACTCCTCTTCGACAAACGCCGCATACGCGCGGTCACGCGGAAAGTGGTCGAAGAAAGCGACCGAAAACGGAAACTCTTGCCAGACCAGCATCCCCAGTTCGTCGCAGATGCGATAAAACGCCTCGCGCTCCCGTAGGCCGCCGCCCCACACCCGCAGCAGATTGACGCCCGCCGCTTTCGCCTCTTCGATACGGGCGCGGTACTCCTCCTCGCCTAGTCGGCTAAGGAGCGAGTCGTTCGGCACCCAGTTGGCGCCCCGGATAAAGAGCGTGCGGCCATTGACGACGAGCCGAACGCAGTCATCGGCAGGTGCGCCGCGCCCGCGGTGGCTTGGCGCTCCCATCTCAACCGTTCGAATGCCGACACGCTCGCTCCACCGGTCAGAGAGCGCCCCGTCAGCGGCAAGCCGCACCTCGAGCCGGTAGAGCGCCGGCCGGCCGCGCTCCCACGGTTCCCAGCGTCTCGCTTCCGCGAGGGAGAGGCGCAAGCGCCGCAGCGAGCTGCCGGCAGGAGCAGCCCACTGCGCCTCCGTCTCCGCCACGTTCGCGCCAGCATCATCGGTGAGGCAGGCGACAGCAGTCAGGGTGGCGGGACGCTCGAGGTCGAGTTCGAGGTCGAGCGTGACGAGGGCGCTTGCGGCGCAGGGACGCGAGCGCACCGCAAGAGCCACGATCGCCGCCGGCCCCGTCGTCTGGAGCAGAATGTCATCCCAGAGCCCGATCGTCGGGAGGGGCGGCGCAAAATCCCAGCCGTATGTCATCTGACACTTGAGCGTGGCGAGGCGAGGAGGAAAGAGGGTGCTGCCGAAAACGTGGCGGAACGCCCATGCCATCAGGCGTTCGCGTCTCCCAAGGCGCGGCGTCGGCAGGGTCAGGGGCGCAGCGCAGCGGACGGTGAGCGTGCCTCCCGCCGCGGGGAGCGCGACCCTGCGCTCACTGAACATGCCTCGGAACCGCGCAACCACCTGCGTATCGATCGCGATCTCGCCCTGATAGTCGATCCCCTTGAAGCGCAGAAAGCGCCGGTGCGGAGCGGGCGGGATCGAGCGGCGAAAAATCCAGTCCCGCTCTGCGACCCACTGCGACTCGCTGGCTTGGCGGCCGACGAGCGGGTCCGGAATGCGGCCGGCAGCGAGAAGGGAGAGACGCACATCCCCCGGGAGCACTGCCGGAAGCCATTCTTCTGGAGGGCCACCTGGGCGCGCCGGAGCGCACTCCCAGCCATCGTGCAGCGGAACGATCTCGCCCAGTTGCGAACTTGCAGGAGCCAATCGTCGCCCGAAACGGAGGAGGTCTTGGACGATAGGAAATCGTAATACGTTTTGTCTTGCCGGGCGAGTGAGGGGGTGATAGAGTTGCGGTCGCTTCGGACGGGACGACCGGGCGTCGGCCGCAGCCTCCACCGACCTCGCCGTTCCTCACCACCAAGTCGTGGCACGCGGCCACGATGGCGTGGCCGCCCGAAGCGAGGCGCTCCCACTGCTCTCGCGAGCGATGAGGAGCGCTTCGCCGCTATTCCGGATGCTTCGGAAACGCCAGAGCGTGGTGGGTTCGCGCCTTTTGGAAATCTGAACGCGTGGTTCTCCCACGCCGCGTGGAGGGTCGTGCGATGGTGAACGGCGTCGGGCCAGCGCGGACAGCGCGCGAGATCTGGCAAACCGCGCTGGGGCAACTCGAACTCCAAGTCAACCGGACCAGCTACCTCACCTATCTGAAAGACACGACCGGGTACAGCTTCGACGGACAGTGCTTCACGATCGTCGCCCCGAACACTTTTGCCCGAGATTGGCTTGACGGCCGCCTCGCCTCGACCGTGAAGCGGACGCTCATCGACATCGTGGGCGCTCCGGTTGATGTCCGCTTTGTCGTGCGGCCAGAGGAGACAACCTCGCGCGCCCCCTCCACCCCCCTCGAAGAGTGGGCGGACTCTCAGCCGCTTGCCGTGCGCAAAGCGCGGCTGAACCCTCGCTACACCTTCGACTCCTTCATCGTCGGCGCGAGCAACCGCCTCGCTCATGCCGCTGCCGAAGCTGTCGCCGCCCAACCGGGGAGCGCCTACAACCCCCTCTTCATCTGGGGGGGCGTCGGGCTGGGCAAAACGCATCTCCTCCACGCGATCGGGCACCGCGTCGAAGCGCGGGGGCTATCGGTGATCTATGTCACCTCCGAAACGTTCACGAACGAGTTCATCCGAGCGATCCGCGACCGGCAGAACGACGCCTTTCGAGAAAAATACCGCAGCGTCGACTTGCTTCTCATCGACGACATTCAGTTCCTCGCCACCAAAGAGCAGACGCAGGAAGAGTTTTTCCATACCTTCAACGACCTGCATAGCAATGGCAAGCAAATCGTCATCACCTCAGACCGCTCGCCGAAGGTGATGCCGTCTCTCGAAGATCGGCTGCGATCGCGGTTCGAATGGGGACTGATCGCCGATATCGAAGCGCCCGACTTCGAGACAAGAGTGGCAATCCTCGAAAAGAAGGCGCGCGACTGCAACGCCCAAGTACCTCGCGAAGTGCTCGAGCTGATCGCGCACAAGTTCCAGAACAACATCCGCGAACTGGAAGGCTCGCTTAACAAGGCGCTGATGTTCGCGCGCACCCACGGCGTCCCGCTCACGCTCGAGGTCGCGCATCAAGCGCTCTTGGGGGGCACCCAGACAATCAACCGCCGGCGGGTCATCACGCCGCGGCTCGTCATTGAAACTGTCGCCGCCTATTACCGTGTCGACCCGAGCGACCTCCGCGGCAAGCGCCGGGATCAGCACATCACTCATCCGCGCCACGTCGCGATGTACATCATCCGCGAAGAGACGCAGTGCACCTATCAGGAGATCGGGGCTGAGCTCGGCAAGCGCGACCACTCCACCGTTATGCACGGCTGCGAGCGGATTGCCTCAGAGCTGAAAACAAACCAGCAGCTTGTGCGCGAGGTGAACGAGATCCGCACGCTGCTCTATCAGCAAGGGAGCGGGGGGATCAAATAGCCGGGCGCGCAAGGGCGACAATGTCGACCGGCAGACCCCGCTCGTCAAGCGCGAGGATCGCCTCCGCGAGCTGTTCGGCGCGTTCCGCAGTGACAAGCCGCGTCGCGTTGATCATGAATTTCAGGCGCAATTCTTCGGGGGAGAGCGGGTTGTCTGGCCCGCCGCGGTTTGCCATCACTCGTTCCTCAACCACCCGGCCATCGCGGAAGTGGACCCGCACGATCGCGGGAAACTGGTACGGATAGATCGCGTCTGCCTCCGGGTCGGCATACGGCTCGACCTTCGCGGCAAGCGCAAGCACCCGGGGGTCGCGCGCCTTTTCATCGGTGAAATCGTCGAACGAAACCCCAAGCCCGCTCCCGCCGAGGAGGGCGGTTGCGACTGTGAACGGTCCGCTGAACTGCGCATGGTAGCCGCTCTGGGGGCGGATCTTCTCCTCGCGCGGCTGACCGATCGTCCGGAGGGTCGGGCCGGCAACGCCAAGCTCGATCCGCTCGACTTGGTCGGGGTCGAGCGGACCATACTTTCGCCGGATTGCGATGGCGGCGTCGATCCCGCCGTGGGTGTAGTGGTTGGCAGGATAGGGCTTGTAGAAGATCTTCGGGATTGACCACTCCTCGCCCAGCCCGCCGACGACATTCGCCGGGTCGAACCGAGCATCGATGAACGCGTTATAGAGGCCGAACCGGCCTTCTAGGACGGTCGGCGGCCCGGTATAGCCCGCTTTGGCCAAGAAGGCAGCGAGGAGCCCGCTGTGCGCCGCCCAGCCGCAGTGCAGCCGCTTGACCGACCCGCCAGTGCGGTTCGCCTCGATCACGCCGCTCGCGAAGCTGGCAGCGATCCCAAGCGCGTTTCGAATGCCATCCACGCCGAGCCCAAGCAGCTTCGCCCCAAGGGCAGCCGCGCCCATCGTTCCGCAGATCGCGGTGGTATGCCATCCTCTGTCGAACCAGACATTCCCCTCCGGCAGCTGCCCGCCCATTCCGATGCGAACGCAGACCTCGATCCCCACTGCGGCGGCAGCGATCGCGTCGCGCCCGCTCGCCCCAACCGCTTCTGCCAAGGCGAGCGTTGCCGGAACAATCGACGCGCTCGGATGGAGAATCGACGGGAGATGGGTATCGTCGAAATCGAGGCTGTGAGCGAGCGTGCCGTTCACCTGCGCCGCGACCGGCGCGGGGAAGCGGCCGGCCCGCCCGACTATCCCCGCCTCCTCCCGTCCCCCCCACGCCTCCGCGAGAGCGATCACGCCGTCGGCCAGCCCTTCAGCGGCAGCGGCAAGACAGATGCCGATGGTGTCGAGGATCCGATCTTTGACACTGCTCACCACTGGCGGGGGCAGCGTTTCAAAGGTGACGGAGGCAGCAAATTCGGCGAGCTGGTGGCTGAGCGTCCGGTCGGTCATGCCGCCACCGCCAGCGGCCGCACCGGGCAGCCTGTCGCGCCGACAAGGCGAAGCGGAATGCAGATGAAGAGAAACTCGTAGACGCCCGCTGCCGCCAGTGCCTCGAGGTTCACGTTTTCGAGGATATAAATGCCGGCGTCGACGAGGAGCACTTTATGAGCAGGCAGCAGGCTATGCCCTGCTCCTGGCGCCAGCCATTCGTAGGCCATCGAGTCATGGCCGGTCGCGCGCACCCGGCGCTCGGCCAGCCATTCGGCCGCCGAGACATCTGGCCCCGGCACGCCGCTCTCGTGGCCGAGATAGGTCTCCGGCTCGCTCCAGTGCCGCGCCCAGCCCGACCGGATCAGCACCACATCCCCGGGCTGGGGCTCCCCGATCCCTTGCCGACGCGCCACCGCGCGCAGCTCCTCGGCCGTGATTTTCTCCGCCGGCGGGAGCGTGGCGACGCCGCGCGCCCCCGCGACATCGAGCAGGAGGCCGCGGCAGAGCATCGGCGCGATCGTCTCGACCCCGAGCTGCTTGAACCGCCCCCCAGTCTGCGCCTCCGCCGCATCAACGCCGCCATGCAGCATGCCCCTAAAGCCGACGTGGGCCAGGGCATCGATGTGCGTGCCGGTATGACCACCAAGCACCATCATCTCGTTCGCGGCGGTCACCCCGTCGGCGCGCACCGAGTCGCCATGACGCCGAAGCAACGCCATTCGGAAGCCGGGATGGTTCGGCGAGACCGGGATCGTCGGCTCGAGCGGGTGACTGAGGTCGAACACCCGACTGGATTGCAGAAGCGTTTGCCAGGAGGCTCCTGTCATCGTCCACTCCGTTCACGCGAAGTCGTGGTCGGATTGTACGGGCGGTGCGCGTACACTCACGCCGACGCCTCGGTTCAGCGCTCTCGCGGCGCAGGGCAGCGCGAGCGCAATTACGTGCGGTCAGCCGCGCCGAGGCGGGCAGCAAGCGCAAGGAGCGCGCGGGCGCGCTCGACAACGGGCAGGTCGACAAACTCACCGCTCGGAAGCCGGAGCGCGCCGATGCCGTGGTCTTCCGCCTGCTCGGCAGCCTCAACGATCGCATGAGCCGCTTCCAGTTCAGCGTCGCTCGGCGTGTAGACCCGGTTGATAATCGGAAGCTGACGAGGGTGGATGGCGCTCTTGCCGAAGAAGCCGAGCGCCCGTCCGGCGCGGGTGTCGCGCTCGAGGCCCGCTTCGTCGTCAAGCCGCGGGTAGACGCTATCCACCGGAGCGCGGACCCCCGCGACGCGCGAGGCGAGGACAAGCCGAGATTTGGCATAGAGCAGCTCTCGCCCGTCGGGCGACTCCGGGCGAGCGTCGATATCGGCGGCAAAATCGACAGCGCCGAAGGCGAGCGCTAAGACCCGCGAGTCGGCCTCGGCGATCTCAGCTGCGCGCCAGACGCCGACCGCGCTTTCAATGCCGAGGACAAGCTTGACCGAGCCAGCGGGGAGCCCCGCCGCTGCTTCGGCATCGCTCACCCAGTCCGCGACGAGCCGAACCGAACGCGCGCTCTCCATCTTCGGAACGCGGATCCCCGCCAGCCCCGGCCGCACGACGGCGCGCACTTCCGCCTCGGTCAAGCCCGTCTCGGGGTGGTTCACCCGCACAAAGACGAGCGGTCCGCCAGAACCTGCCCGTGCCGCGACCGCCTCCGCGACCATCGCGCGCGCCCGCTCTTTCTCGCCGCGCGGCACCGAGTCCTCGAGGTCGAAGATGACTGCGTCTGCCTCCGACTGCGGCGCCCGTTCAAGAAGCTTGGCGTTGTTGCCCGGGGCGTAGAGCCAGCTCCGAATTGGAGGGATCACTAGATGACCCCCTTCGCTTTCAGCTCGGCGAGGCGCTCCGGTCCGATCCCGAGTTCTCCGTAAACCGCCTCGTTATCCTGCCCGAGGCGACGCCCCGCCCAGCGAATCCGTCCTGGGGTCTCCGACATGCGGAACATGACGTTCTGCATTTTGATCGGGCCAAGATCTTCATCTTGAACGGTGACGATCGAGTTGAGCGCCTGATACTGCGGGTCATTGAAGATATCGGCGATGTCGTAAATCGGCGCGACTGCTGCCTCCGCCGCCTCAAACTTCTCCATGACCTCTTTCAGATCATGCTGGGCGATCCAGCCGCCCACATATTCATCGAGAAGATCCGCATGCTTGGCGCGCTCCGCGCCGCTCTTAAACCACGGCTCATCGATCACCTCCGGATGGCCCACAAGGCGCATAACGCGCTCCGCGATGTTCTGGGCGCTTGTGCTGATCGCCACCCATTTGCCATCGCGCGTCCGGTAGATATTGCGCGGCGCGTTGTTCACGGAGCGGTTGCCCGAGCGCTGCTGGATGATTCCAAGCTGGTCGTAGACGATCGGCTGAGGGCCAAGGATGCTGAAGATCGGCTCGATGATCGCCAAGTCGATCACTTGGCCTTTGCCGCCGCGAGCATCGCGATAGTAGAGCGCCATCAGGATCGCATTCGCGCCCGCCAACCCAGCGATCCCGTCCGCCAAGCCAAACGGCGGCAGGGTGGGCGGTCCATCGGGTTCGCCAGTGATCGCCGCAAACCCGCTCATCGCCTCGGCGAGCGTCCCGAAGCCCGGCCGCTGGGCATAGGGACCGAATTGGCCGAAACCGGTTGCCCGCATCACTATCAAGCGCGGGTTGACAGCGAGCAGCCGGTCCGGCCCGAGGTTCCACTTTTCGAGGGTGCCGGGGCGGAAGTTCTCGATAAAGACATCCGCCGTTTCCACCAACTTGAGCAGGATCTCCTGCCCTTCCGGATGACTGAAGTTCAGCGTGATCGCGCGCTTATTCCGGCTGACGATCTTCCACCAAAGACCGTGCCCCTGCTTGGTGTAGCCATGCGTGCGGAGACTGTCGCCGCGCGGGTGCTCTATTTTGATGACATCGGCGCCGAAATCCCCGAGATACATCGCCATCAGCGGGCCCGCGAGGATCGTGGCGGCGTCCAAGACGCGAATGCCCTCTAAGGGCAGTGGACGCCCGTTGGTCGTCATCAGTTCTGTCCCCCGTGCGAAGTGGATACGAACCGGCGCGTTCCAGTGCTAGAAGTAGGATACTGCACCGGTGCCCGCTCTTCATGGTCGCCTACCGGCTGCCGAGCCGCTCCCGCAGCCGCGCTGCCGCAGCGACCGGGTCGCTCGGCAGATGCAGCGCCCACGGCGGCGCGCTCTCCCCGATCACGCCGACGAGAGGCGCGGCGCCGCGCAGACGGTCGAGCGCGCCTGCCCCTTCCACGAGGAGCGCGGGCGCGTCGAGCCGCTGCGCGAGCCGCGCCACAATTGCGAGGGGAACGCATTCGCCGAGGGAGAGCACCGGCACGCCGTCGCGCGCGAGCAGCACCCCAACGGCGAGCGCCCCGATATCCGTGCCCATCAGCCCGGCGAGGATCACGGGCGCCCCTTCGCGCTCGAAGGCACCGAGCAGCCGAATGAGACGGGCACGCAGCACCTGGCCGGCAAGGTGGGCCGCCTCGGCGGGCACGTCGTCGCGCTGCAGGATGATCGCGCGCGCCGCCCTCGCCACCCACTCCTCGAGCGAAAGAAGCGCCCCCAGTTCCTCGAGGCGGCGGAGCAGCATGGCGTAATCCGCCTGCCGCAGCGCGGTCGCAAGCGCCGCCTCCGTCTCCGGCGGCGCCGCGCGCGTGGCGACCGCCGCCGCCGCCTGCGCGGCGCTCGTTCCACGCTCGCGAAGCTGGCGGATGATCGCCAAGTCTGCCTCAGAATAGAGCCGGCGGCCGCTGGCGGTCCGCTGCGGTCGCGGCACGCCGTAGCGACGTTCCCAGGCGCGGATCGTATCGGCGGGGACCCCCGTCCGCTTCACGACTGCGCCGATCGTCAGCAGCGGCGTCGATGATTCGCTCATACGCCCGCCTCGCCGACCGGCAGCCCAACGCGCCGCATTAAGCGGAGGGCGTTGGTCGAGGGAGCAAGGCCGTGCCGCAGCCGATAGTCGAAGCGCCTCACCGCCTCTTCACCGCTCTACTCAACCTGCTCGCGGAAGTGCACGCGCCGCCCCACCCCCGCAAGCTGAGATGCGGACGCGACTGTCACGTCGTCGAGCGCTCCAATCGCTCTACCGGCGACAAGATACGCCATGACCCGGCGCACCGCGAACTGCCGCTCGGCCATGTTCGTCTCCAACCAGCGGCGCCGGGAGCGCCGCGGCGTTCCCCCGCCCACGCGACGAGCGCTCGAGACTTCCTCTCAACTCGGCAGCAAGACGAGCGAGCAGAACCAGCGGCTTCTGGAGCTCGACCTTCGGCGCGAGTTCGCGGACCGCCGCTTGCCGGCGGCGCGCCTCCTCAAGCGGTGCCGGAGGGAGCAGCCAGCGCGCAAGCACCGGCTCGGCAGGCGTCCCCCCGACGCAGTCGAGGAGATAGAACTGCGGCGCGCGTCCGACCAGGCCGAGGTTGGCGGCAGCGGGGTGCCCCTCCGGCGGGCGGGGTCGATGGCGGACCGGAACCTCCTCCCCTCGGCGCAAGAAGCGCAACTCCGCCTCTGCGTTCAGCTGCTCGAGCAGGCGCAGGCGTCGCCGCCGGCCTTCAAGGCGGCCGCGGACCAGAACGAGCGCCGCTGGTCCGCCCGCTGCCGCCGCACGGGAGACGTTCTGGACGAGAACCCCGCCGACGACGAGAACCGCCGCGCCCAGCCGGCCGTTCGCGACGAGGCTCCAACGCCGTTCCACCCTCAGCTGCTCGGCCCGATAGCGGGCGCTCCGTCCGCAGTAGAAGGAAGCTGCCGGGAACGCAGCCGCCGCCGAGGGGGTGGCTGTCTGGAGGAGCGACATTCTTGTGCGCGCTACTCCATCGCGAAGTGCCCATTCGCTCGAACGCAGACATGACCGTCCGGGTTGATCGGCGCGCCGCAGAGGGGACAGCGCGGGCGACCGGCCGCGACGATCTCCTCAATCTGGCGGCTCAAATTTTTCAGCATTGCGCGGTTCGCACGGCAGACGAAATCTGGTGCTTCGTTCTCGCTGGTTTCGGGAAGATAGACAACAACGACGAAAAGGTCGCTCGATTCATCGAAGCCGAGCCCCAGCCGCCCGACCGGCGCGTCGATCGTTTCGAACGTGGAAGCGCTTCCCGTCGGCACCATGCCTTCGCCCGCATGTTCATCCATCTGGGCGAGGAGCTGCTCAATGGCCAAGCCGAGCGCTTGGAGCTGCTCCTTTTCGATCCAGAGGGAAGCCAATTCCTGCTCGTTCGCGATCAGCAGCCGGAAGGTGCGACGGCCCGGCGGGCCATAGGACTCGGCGTCTAAGCGGACGACCGGCCCAAAATCGCGTGGTGTGCTCGCCATCGGTCGCGAGTTGTCCCTTCGCCAAAATTCCGCCGCGCCCGAGGATGCAGTCGTCCCCGGCTGTCGGCAATTATACGGAACCATCTTGGATCTCCTGGGAGGGCGGCATGGCGGGCATCCGGCGAGGCTACCTGCGCCTTGAACACGGCCTCGTGCACCTTCGCTATGGAGGACGCGGCGCGCCGCTCATCGTCCTCCACGACGCTGGGCAGTCCTCGGCGACCGCAGAGCGCCACAATCTGCTCGCCCAGCTGGGAGACCGGTTCCGCGTCTACGCCCCTGACCTCCCCGGCCACGGCAGAACTGACCCTTGGCCAGTTCCACCGACGCTGGCCGACCTCGCCGACTTCGTGCGCGCTGTCGCCCACGAGATGGGCGACCCGTCGGTGCGCGTTCTCGGCATCGGGCTCGGCGCCCTGATCGGCGCGCAGCTTGCTGGGAGCGCTCCTCATGCTGTAGAAGCGCTGGTCTGCGCCTTCCCCCCGGCCTTCCCCCGCGAGCAGTGGTCGATCGACAGCGACGGGGAGCGCCTTAGGAGGAATTTTGCGCATTGGCACGCGCGCTTAGCCGACCAGCCGAACGGGCTCGCCGAAGCGACCTCCCTGACCGTCGAAGAGGCCGAGGCAGGAGCGCACGGCGCTCAGGCCGCTGAGCTCAGCCGCGCAGCCGACCGTCGGCGGCTGTTTGGGAAGCTCGAACGATCGACACTGCTGATGGCAACGCTCGGCGACCCCCAGTTTGACCTTCTGAACGACCTTGCAGACGGCAACCCGCGCCTTGAACTCGCTCTTGCCCCCCCGGGACCGCTGTTCGGCGCCTTCGAGCCGGCAACGTTCCGGGCAACGGTTGAAGATGTCCTCTGGTAACATCGACACCACCGCAAGGAGGCGCGATGGCAACTCTCCCCGCCACAGCGATCGTCGCCGCATTCAGCGACGCGGTCTGGCGCAAGCGCGATCTCGACGCTATCGACCGGTATTTCGGGGACGACTACGAGGACCCCGAGATCACCGGCGAGCCCCGGGCAGGATTGAAACAGTTTTTCTCCGCCTACTTCGCGGCCCGCCCAGACTTCCAGCTGACCGCCGAGGACTACATTACCGAAGGCGACCGCGTCGTGCAGGTGATCAGCGGAGAGTTCACGAACACGGATGAGCCCGCGCCCCCGTCGGCGTGAAGATGATGATGCGCGAGATCAACATCTTCACCGTTCGAGACGGCAAGATTGTCAGCCGGTTCGGCATCGGTCGCTCGCTGCCGGCAGAGGGCGCTGCGTAGGGAGGCTAGGCGATCCTCCTAGCCTGGGGCGGCGCGTTGCGAGGACCGCTCTGCCCTCCCGAGAAGCGCGGCGAGCTCTCGAACTGCGACGCTCCACGGGTGGTCAGGCTGGGTGAGCGCGAGCAATTCATTCCCCTGCGGATGCGCCAGCTCCGGCGCCAGGGGCAGCACCGTGGCAACCGGCAGGCGATAGGCTGCTTCAAATTCGCGCCGCAGCTGGAGCGGGCTCGCCGTTGCTGGAGCTTGGCTTACTACCAGCAGAATCCGGCGCGCCCCGAGCCGTTCGGCGAGCCCCACCATCACTGCGGTCGCCTGCAGGTCTTGGGCATCCCGGCGCGCCAGCTCGATCAGGAGGTCAGCGGAAGCGACGGACAGCAGTGTCTCCTCTCGGAGCCCCGCGCCGACCTCAATCAGCAGCCAGTCGAGCTCGAGACGCTCAGTCATGTGACGAAGCGCATCCTTGAACACCCCTTGGTCCAGCGCAGTTGGAGCGGGCGGCGCCAGCCACTCACGCCAGAGCACGCGCGGCGCGACGACCAGCCGGCCCGCGCCCGAGAGCGGGAAGAGCCGGCCGGTCACATCGATCGCAATCTCCTCGATGGGAATGCGTCCCCAGAAGTAGTCTGCTACCCGTTGCGCGAAGCGTGCCGCCTCAATGCCGAAGAGAGCAGGGATCCCCCCCGCTTCATCGCCAAAATCCACGGCGCCGACCCGCTTGCCGTTGAGCGCGAGGAGCGCGGCGACATTCGCGGCGAGCGACGACCGCCCGACACCGGGACGGAACGAATGGAAGGCAACGAGGGTTGTCACTGCCGACACGCCTACTCGCTCGGGGCAGGGGAAGGCGCCTCACCGGCAGGAGCGCGCTGTATCCCCCGACGCAGTTCCCGCGCGCGCGCCTGCAGTGTCTGGAAGTAGTCGGTGCCGGTAATCTCCTCAACCTCGCGCGCTTTTTTCGCCTCGTCGATCTCAATCCGCAGTTCGACAATCTGCTGGCGCAAGCGCGCTTCGCGCTGGAGCACTTCCTCGGCCATCCGGCCAAACACCTTGGCCAGCTGCCCGATCTCGTCAGCGCCCTCCGTCGCTCTCAGCTGACGCGCCTCTGTCTCGCTCAGCTGCCCATTTTCCATCTGCTCGGCTGCCGCGGTGAGACGGAGCAACGGCCGCGAGAAGGCCTGAGCAACCAGCATCGCGTTTGCGATGGCGAACAGGAGCGAAACGAGCACGGTGAGCACAATCTGGGCAGTCAAGGTGTTCGTCGAGAGTGAGGGAGCACCCGACGCCGACGCGGCCAACTGCTGGTTGAGCGAAAACTGCTGCGCCAAAAAATAGCCGAGCAGCAAGGTAGGCAGCGCCGCAGAGATCGTGATCGCAATGAGTAAGCGGCGCAGCAGCCCAGAACGCAGCCAGTTTCGATCGCGCAGATCAATACGCTCGGCGTTGTACATCACGATCGGAACGAGAATGAGGGTATTGATCGTGTTCGAGAGAAAAAGCGGAACGAAGCGGGCCGTCATCACGAATTCGAAGCTGGGACCAACTGCCCGACACCACGGTTGCGGCGCTTCGGCGCGGCAGAGCCAGAAGTCAAAAGCCGACAGGGTAAACATTCCCGCGGCGACGCCAAGCGCTGCAACCATGAGCGCGGCAACAACTTGCCCAACCGTACGATAGCGAGGCTTCAGCAGCCACGCATAGAGGCCGGGAATGAAGCCGAGAAGCCCATTGCCGAGATGAGCATGCCAGAAGGTGAACGCTCGCGGGATGAGTGCCGGGTTCGCCGCATTGAAAATCAGCCAGTCGCCGAACGCATTGCCGAAGAAGCCCACCCCAATTCCGACGAGCGGTCCGTAGAAAAATCCCATCAGGATCGGCACAATGACGGCAGGACGAAGAACAAGACTGACATTGATCGCATTGATCGATAAGTTGATGAACGATGTTAACCAGGAAAAGACGCCATACAGGACAATTCCAACAAGGAGCGCAATCGCCTCACGCCGCCCAAATAACCGGACTTGCCGCTTCATCGCTCTTCCTCCTCGATCGCTGCAACCTCTTCGGCTCAGAGGTCGATCTTCCTCAACATTTCGCCGCGATTGCGCTGTCGCTGCAGTCTCCAGCTGAGCATGCTCGAGTCATAACTTCGGCGGAAATTCAAAACTGCCCAGAGCGCAGACGCCATCGTCACAATCCCGACGAGGAGAGCGAGCGCGCGCGCTTGTGCTGCGGTCACGGTGCCCGCCGCGGCAAGAGCGACACAGCCGCCCAGCACCCCCATCCCGAGAACGGCGCCGAAGGGATACAAGATCCCGTCGAGAAAGGCGCTCACCCGGCCCCGCCGCTCATCCGGCACCAGCCCCTGAAACGACTTGCGCGCCGGCAGCTCGACGCGCTGGAGGACGACACGGCAGAGGAAATTGCCGACGACCACCGGCCACAGCCCCGGCAGAAGCAGCGCCAGCAGCATTGCCAGCAGCAGGGTCGCCGGCATGATCGCGAACACCCCCTTAAACCCCAGCCGAGCGAGATAGGGGGTTGCAACCAACTGGAGCAGAACAATCGTGACGAGGGTAACGACCTTGAACAGCCCATAAAACGACTGCAGAGCGCTTGGATCGGAAAACGCGGTCTGCACATCGTTCAGGAACACGTATTCGATCGTGGTATAGCCTGCTGAGATCCCGAGCACGATCAGGCCGAGGAAGCGGAAGGCCGGCACCTCACGCAGAAAGGCGATCCCCTCCCGGAGCGTGTCGACCACCCCACCGAGGTTGCCCGCTTGGCGCGAGCGGACGCCGACCGCCCGAAACCACGGGGGCAACGCAAGCCCGAGCAGTAGGCCGAGCGCGACATTGAGCAGCAGCGTAGGCGCGGGACCGGCGAGGCCGACAACGGCCAGTCCGGCGGCAGCGAAATTGCCGGCCATCCCGCCGACTAACCCGACAATGACCAGCACCGGGAAGAGCCGCCGCGACTCGTTCACTGCGAAAGCATCGTTGCCGAAGGTCCAGAGCGCGAGCGGCAGCAACGCCATGTGCTGGACGATGACGACGTAGTAGACGAGAAAGCTGAGCAGCGGGGGCGCATCGACCGCGAACAGCAGCCAGACCACGCCATAGCAGGCCGCCCCTAGGAACGCCGCCGCCACGATCAACTGGCTGCGCTGCACCCGGTCGACGATGAGCGAGTAGGCGGTGGAGGTAAGCAGCACCGACAGCATGCCCCCCGCCCAAACCCAGAGAAGATTGGTCATTCCGACTTGGCTGAGCAGCCCGGAGGTCGCCGCCACTTCGTTCGACTGGAGCATGAAGGTGAAGGCGAAGAGGAGAAAGGCAAGGAGCAAGAACGGACCGCGCTCTTCCCGCGCCATCTGCGTTCCGATCATCGCGTAACCTGCAGACTGCGGGCCGCCGCCGCTCCTATACTGGCGACCGAGGCAATTCTCCGAGCAAGCAGTTCCGTCATCTCTATCCTGCGTTCAGGAGGCGAATTGTTCGGGCCCACCCTTCTCGGGCGGCGCGTCGTGCTCGGACAGCCGAGACACGAGTTCATCCCCGTCTACCTCCGCTGGCTTGCCGATATGCAGGTGACCCAATTTCTCCCCTATCGTCATCCACCGTCGGCCAAAATGGAAGAGGAATGGATCGAGTCCATGGCAAAAAGCCAACACGATGTTGTCTGGACGGTCCTGCTCGAAGAGCGGCTGGTTGGAATGGTGGGGCTGCATCAAATCGACTGGATGAACCGCAACTGCATCCAAGGCGTGATGCTCGGCGAGCGCGAAACCTGGAATGGCGGCATCGGGAGCGATGCGGTGCTGCTCACCTTGCGCTACGCCTTTCTTGAGCTCGGGCTGGAAAAAGTCAAAGGGTATGTCGCGCTTCCGAACCGCGCCAGTTTGAAGATGGCGATGCGATGCGGCTATCGGGAAGTCGGGGTTTACCGCCGAGAGTGGTATCGCGGCGGGCAATGGATGGACCGCTGGGTGGGCGAAGTGCTGCGCGATGAGTGGATCGCCGAGTTCTGCGGCGGCGAGGGACAGTAGCCTCCAGCACGAGTCGTGCGGTACGATTACAAGAGAACGCCAGCGTAGCTCAGCGGTAGAGCAGGGGACTCATAAGCCCTTGGCCGGGGGTTCGAATCCCTCCGCTGGCACCATTTCTCCCGCCGCCCCCGCGCGAACTGGCCCCGCTGACTGCTGCCAGTAATGACGCTCAGACTGCGGGGTCCTCCGCTCCCGTGCCTTGCTATCCGACCCGGTAGGCGTTGCCGCAGGTGCAGCTGTTGCGCGTCGCCCACTTATCGCCCTTGATTTTGGGACTGTCTGCGGCGCGCATTCGATCCTGAGAGGCAGCCGAAAGCTGTTCGGATAGCCTGCCTCAGCGAGCAGCCGCCGCGCCAGCAGCGGGTCGTAAGGAGTCGGCTCGGTGTCTGGGTTCAAAACCGAACTCGCCGACTGGCTGGGCGTAGCTCCTGCATAGGTCGTTGGCCACCACCTCCTTGTTGAGGGCATAGTTCAGCGCTCGCTGCACCCGCCGGTCGGTCAGCAGCGAGTTGCGCCCCCGCTCCTCCCACTGCGAGATCGGGGCGAAGTTGTTCTCCGTCATCAGGGGAAGAATGACCAGCCCTGCCCGCTTCAGCTGCTCAGCTTGATCCGAGTTGAGACGGAGCGCGCGCGGCAAGCGCCAGCGCAGCAGCTAGAGAAGCTGCTCGCGACCTCGGGTGCTCCAGAAAGAGCGAGAGCGTGCCCATCGGCAGGCGCCTGCTTGGAGAGCGGTGCTCGCATTTCCGCTCGGCGCGCAGCGGGGACGCCGCAGCCTGAGAGCGCGCGGATCGCTTCCCGCTATTGCTGGCCCTTTCGCAGCGGGCGTATACTCGAAGCGCGCTTGTTCCATGCTTCACAAAGCGCGACGCGCCCAACCGGAGGATGCAGATGTCAGGCGCCGACGCGGCCGAACTGGCTGCCTTGCTCGAGCCATTCGAAGGACAAAAAGGGGCGACGCTCGACGCCCTCAAGCAGGTGCAAGCCCACTTCGGCTACATCCCGAACGAAGCGATCGACGCCGTCGCCAAAACGCTTGGCGTCTCGCGCAACACCGTTTTCGGGGTGATCACCTACTACGAGTTCCTGAAACGAGAGCCGCCCGCCCAGCATACGATCCGCTTCTGCATGGGGACAACGTGCGATGCTCTCGGCGGCCGGGATGTCCTGCGTGAGATCTCTCGGATCCTCGGCATTCGTCCTTTCGAGACGACCCCGGACGGCGCTTGGCATCTCGAGCGGCTTCCCTGCTTCGGGACCTGCTCGCTTGCCCCGATGATGCAGATCGATGGCGAAGCGCATACGTTCCTGACCGTCGAGAAGGTGCGCCAGATCTTCGCGGACCATCTATCCGGCGAGCCTGCGCCGATCGCGGGTGACGGCAAGCCTGCTCCCACGGAGCAGCTCATCAAGGAGCTTGGATCATGACCCTATCTTTTGCTGAGATGGTTGAGCGCGCCAAGCGGCGCTGGGAGCAGCGGCAAAACCCAGGCAAGCCGGTGGTCCTTGTCAACATGGGAACGAGCGCCCTCTACGCCGGCGCCCGGCGGGTCAAAGCGGCGTTCGCTGAGGCATGCCGCGAGGCCGGAGTTGAGGTCGAGTTTCGGACCGTCGGCGGCTACGGCTTCTCCTTCCTCGAGCCCCAGCTTGACATCATCAAGCCGGGCCGGCCGCGGATCATGTACGGTCCCCTCACTCCCGAGACAGCGCGCGCGCTCGCCCAGAGCTACCTTGTCGACGACGACCCACGCCCCGACCTCGCATTTGTCGCCTTCGCCGACGCCCCCTATCGCGGCATCCCCTGCACCGCGCAGCATCCGCTCTTCACAAAGCAGAAGCGCCTGACGATGGCACTCGCTGGGACCGTCACGCCCGACGACATCGATGACTACCTCGCCAACGGCGGCTACGCTGGGCTCGCCAAGGCGCTGACAATGGACCCTGACGAGATCATTGACTGGGTCACCAAGGCCGGCTTGCGCGGCTGCGGCGGGGCTGCCTTTCCCACAGGCGTCAAATGGCGCTTCAACCGCGCCCCCGCCGAGGAGAAATACTTCCTCTGCAACGCTGACGAGGGGAACGCGGGCACCTTCAAAGACCGCCTCCTTATGGAAGGCGTCCCCCATCAGCTCATCGAAGGGATGATCATCGGCGCCTACGCCCAGCGCATTCCCTACGGCTATATCTACATCCGCGACGAGTACCCGCTGGCAGCGCATCTCCTCTCGGAGGCGATCAAGCAGGCCTACGAGTATGGCCTGCTTGGCGACAATATTCTCGGCTCCGGCTATTCGTTCCATCTCGGCATCAAGGAAGGCGCGGGCGCCTATCTCTGCGGTGAAGAGAGCGCCATGATCGCTTCGGTCGAGGGCTCCCGCGGGATGCCGCGCGCCCGCCCTCCTTTCCCCGCCCAGGCCGGGGTGTGGCTGAAGCCGACGACAGTCAACAACGTCGAGACGATCGCGAACGTTCCGAACATCATCCGCAACGGCTGGGAAGCGTATGCGGCGATCGGGACGGAGAAGAGCAAAGGGGTCCGCGTCTTGACCCTCTCGGGCGCCTGCGAGCGGCCGGGCGGCTACGAGGTGCCGTTCGGGATGACGTTCCGCGAGCTGATCGTCGACCTCGCCGGCGGCGACCCGGCCAAGATCAAGGCCGTTCAGATGGGCGGCCCCGCGACCGACATTCGGCCGATCGACTACATTCTCGACTTGCCGATCGCGCTCGACGAACTGCGGCCGCACGATACCGGCATCGGCTCAGGAGGGCTCGTCCTCATCCCGCACTCGACGTCGATCCCGGAGCTGGTGAAGTATCTCGCCGAGTTCCTGCGCGATGAGTCGTGCGGCAAATGTTTCCCGTGCCGCTACGGCACTCAACGCCAGTACGAGTTGATGGAGTGGATCTGCGCCGGCGCCGGCAGCCCGCTCGATATCCGCGAGCTCGAAAAGCTGATGCCGACCCTACAATACGGGTCGCTCTGCGGCCATGGCCAAGTGGCGCACCAGCCTGTCAAATACGCCTTGCTCCATTTCCGCAACGAGTTCGATGCGCTGCTCGCGCGCTAAGACCGGCCCAGCCGGCGGAGGACGACGATGCCCAAGGTTCGGGCAGATGCCAAGCCAATCACGCTAACGATCGATGGCTACGAGGTCACTGTCCCCGAAGGGACAACCGTGCTCGACGCCGCAAAAGCGGCCGGCATCTTTATCCCCTACCTCTGCGCCCATCCGGCGCTTCGCCCTTGGGGCGCCTGCCGAATGTGCATGGTCGAGATTGAGAACATGCGGGGCGTCCCCACAGCCTGCAATACGCCGGTCGCGCCGAACATGGTCGTTCACACCAACACGCCGCAGGTGCTCACGCTCCGCCGCAACGTGATGGAGCTGATCCTGACCGAGCACCCCATCGGCTGCCTCTCCTGCCACAAGCGCGACCAGTGCGGCCCGCAGGAGACTTGTCTCCGCTCGGTTGCGGTCGACTTCCGCTGCGTCACCTGCCCGGCGAACTACCGCTGCGAGCTGCAGATGAACTGCGATTACGTCGGGCTGGATGAGATCGCGATGCCAGTGCGGACGAAGAATATCCCCCTCCGCACCGACCCGCTCATTGCGCTCGACTGGAACCTCTGCATTGTCTGCGGACGCTGCGTGCGCGTCTGCGACGAAGTGCGCGCCCAGTCGGTCTACGCGATCATCGACCGCGCCGGCAAAACGATGATCGACACCGCCGAAGGCGCCTCGCTCGAAGAGGCAGGCTGCATCTTCTGCGGCGCGTGCATCGATGTCTGTCCGGTCGGCGCAATCGAGGAGCGGCGCAACCGCTTCGCCGGCGTCGCCGACAGCACGACCGAATCGGTCTGCCACTACTGCTCGGACGGCTGTGTCTTCCGGCTCGAGCAGAAGCGCGGCACGCTGATCCGAGTTGGCCCCGTCTGGGAGGCCGAGGTCAACGGCGGCCAATACTGCATCAAGGGCCGCTTTGCCACCGCCGAGCCGATCGCCAGTCCCGCCCGCCTCGTAACACCCCTCATCCGCAAGAACGGCCGGCTGGTCGACGCCTCATGGAGTGAAGCGCTCGACCTCGTCGCCCGCGAGTTCGGCGCGCGCATCGGCGGGCAGATCGGAGTCATCGGCTCGGTGCGGACGACGAACGAGGCGAGCTACCTCCTCCAGAAGCTCGCCCGCCTCGTGCTCCGCACCCCCCACATCGATACTCCCGCCCGGCTCAGTGACGCCGCCGGCCTGCTCGGCATGTACCGCGTGCTCGGCGCCGGCGCGTCCACCACCCTCCACGACGCGATCAACGAAACGCGCTGCATTCTGCTCGTCGGCAACAACCTGAGCCATACCAGCCCGATCACGGCGATGAAACTGCTGCAGGCAATCCGGCCCCAAGTGCAGGTGCCGCAGAACACGGGCTATTTCAGCTATCTGCCGGACACGAGTGTCCGCGAAGCTCCTCGGCCGAAAGTGATCGTGATCGACCCGCGCGCCATTGAGCCGACGCGCTATGCCGACCTTTGGCTCCGGCCGAAGCCGGGCACCGACCGTGTCGTGCTCGGCGCGATGCTGAAACTGATCCTCGACGAAGGTCTTGCCGCTCTCGGCGCGAGCACCGCGAGCGTGCGCGGGGTCGATGACCTACGGGAGTCGCTCGCGCCGTTCACGCTGGCGGAAGCCGAGCGGCTGAGCGGGGTGCCGGCTGAACAGATCGCCCAGGCGGCACGGCTCTATGCCACGAGCGGGCCGGCGCTCGCGATCTTCGGCCGCGGTCTCACCCAGCAGCGCGACGGCGTCGCAGCGGTCGCAGCGCTCTGCGCGCTCGCCGTCCTCACCGGCAACATCGGCAAGCCGAACGCCGGGATCCTTTTCCCGGTCGGCGCGAACAACACCCGCGGGGCCTTCGACCTCGGTCTGCTTCCGGAATTCCTCCCCGGCTATGCCCCGGCCGACGACGAGGCAGCGCGCCAACGCCTCGAAGCGATGTGGGGAGGCCCCATCGCCGCCAGCGGCGGGCTCACCCTGCAGGAGCAGTTGGACGCCGCCCGCGAGAAGCGGCTGACCGCGATGTATATTGTGGGCGCAAACCCCGCGCAGTCCGCCGCCGAAGGACCCCGGGTGCGCGAGGCGCTCGACGCGCTCGAGTTCCTCGTTGTTCAGGACCTCTATCTGACGGAGACGGCGAAACTGGCCGACGTTGTGCTGCCGGCCGCCTCATTCGCCGAACAGGACGGCACCTTTACCAACGCCGAGCGGCGCGTCCAGCGCATCCGCAAGGCGATCGCGCCCCTCGGCAGCAGCCGGCCAGACTGGGAGATCATCGCCGAACTCGCCGCCCGCCTCGGCTCGCCCGCCTTCCCGTACGTCCATCCGACCGAGATCTTTGACGAGATCGCCCGCGTCTCTCCCCTCCACGCCGGCATGAGCTACGACCGGCTGGACGATGGTCCTCTTCCTTGGCCGTGTCCGAGCGCCGATGCCCCGGGCGCAGAGGTGCTGTTCACCGCGGAATCGAGCTTCACGCTGCACCCGCTCGATCCGCCCCAGGCAGTCGATGCTCCCGCCGGGTATCCGCTCCTGCTGGGGCTGACAAGCAGCTTCCAGCATTTCGGGACCGGCGTCCAAACTCGCCTTGTCAAGCAGTTCGCCCATTTCCAGAACGAGGAGCGGCTTGAACTGAATCCAGACGATGCTGCCGCTGCCGGCATCGTCGACGGCGCGGCCGTTCTCATCACGACACCGTACGGTGTCGCCCGGGCGCGAGCGACGGTCACGTCGCTTCAGCCGCCCGGCACGGCGGCGGTGACGATCAACTTCCCTGAGAGCGGCGTTAACGGCCTCTTCGGGCCTGAGCGTGACCCCGCGGCCAAGAGCCCGGTGTTCAAGGCGGTTCCGGCGCGCATCAGCGCCGCCTAACCGCTCCTACGAAGGTCCTATCAGGCCGGTCGCTTTCGGGCCGCATCGTGCCGGATGCTGCTCCTTGACGGGTCAAGGAGCAGAAAGGCAGCCTGCTCCCATGGTATACTGTGGCGAAATTGCCATCACCGCTGGAGCACGAAGCGCTGGATAGCCTGGAAATTGGCCGCCTCGCCGTTGAGGCTGCCGTCGATAAGCACGCAAGCAATATTGTCATGCTCGATGTCCGCAAGGTCGTCAACATTGCGGACTACTTCGTGATCTGTACCGCCGAGACGGCCCGCCAAATCAACGCCGTTGTTGAAGGAATTGAAGAAGCCTTTGTCCGTGCTGGCATTGGCCGACGGCGGCGCGAAGGAGAAACGGAGTCGGGGTGGGTGCTGCTTGACTACGGCGACGTGATCGTCCACGTCTTCGCTCCCGCCGAGCGCGATTACTATCGGCTTGAGCGGCTGTGGCGCGACGCGCCTCCGGTCGTGCAGATTCAGTAAGAAAGGAGAACGCGTGGAGGCCAAAGACGTCACCCGCGCATTCGCGATCGGCATCCTCGTTGGGGCGTTCGGCGGCCTCGTCCTCGGCTCGATTGCAGCGCTTGGGGTTGGGCCGCATCTTGCCAACCTGATCAGCCAGCTCTTCTTCCGCCGGCAGCGCCAATTGCGATTTGACCTCTTCCTGCAGTAGCCCTCACCACGCTGGGGCGACGCCGTCCGGCAGCCGCAGGATCCACGGGTCGGTCGCCCGGCGGTAGTCGAGGATCTCGCTCTCCGAGAAGAAGAGCGCGATCTCCCGTGCTGCGCTTTCTGGGCCGTCGGAGGCATGAACCAGATTGCGCTCCGTCTCCACCCCGAAGTCGCCGCGGATCGTGCCCGGCGCAGCCTCCAAGGGGTTGGTTTTGCCGAGCATGGCGCGCACTGTCGCGATGGCGCCGGGTCCCTCCAGCACCGCGGCGACAACAGGACCAGCCGTAATGTAGGCGATGAGGGTCGGATAAAACGGCTTGCCGACATGCTCGGCATAATGCCGCTCGGCGAGGTCACGGCTCACCCGCAGCAGCTTCAGGCCGACGATTTTGAACCCCCGCCGCTCGAAGCGTTCCAAGATTGGGCCGATCAACCCGCGCTGCACGCCATCGGGCTTGACAAGAACGAGAGTACGTTCCACTCGCGATCCTTTCGTATCGTACTCGGGTTCAGTTGTGGGGCACGCTGCAGCTGCCCGAAGAGGCGTTGCGCCGGCGCTCCTCTGCTTCGGGACAGCGGCCCAATCATATCGGCCCGCCGCCGCTGCGGCGACCGGGCTCCCCTCCCGCGCCAGTGGCCAGCAGAGCGCCCCTGCGCTACGATCGCGCTCAGACGCGATTGTCCCCGGAGGCGCTGTGCCCGGTCTCACTATTCTCGCTGTTCTTGCTCATCCGGATGACGAAGGCGTGTGCGCGGGAACGCTCGTTAAGAACGTCCGCCTCGGCGGCCGGTCGATCCTGATTTGCGCCACGCGCGGCGAGGTCGGCGAGATCAGCGACCCTGCGCTCGCCACCCCAGAGACCCTCGGCGAAGTGCGTGAGCGTGAACTGCGCGAAGCGTGCGCAATCCTCGGGATCGACCCGCCGATTTTCCTCGGCTACCGCGACTCCGGCATGGAAGGCACTGAGCCCAACCACGACCCGCGCGCCTTCATCAACGGCGACCGGAGCGAGATGCTGCAGCGGTTGGTGCGCGAGGTGCGGCGCCTCCGTCCCGACCTCATCATCACGTTCGAGCCGTTCGGCATTTACGGTCATCCCGACCACCGGCTCGTCTCCCAGCTTGCGACGGATGCCTTCGCCGAAGCCGGAACGCCGGAGCTGTTTCCTGAGGAAGGCGACCCCTGGCAGCCCGCGAAGCTGTATTACGCTACCTTCGTGCGGGAATGGTTTCAGCGGTGGATCGAGTCGCGCCGGCGCGACGGCGAAGACGCGCCGCCATCTCGCCGCGCACTCGGCACGCCCGAAGCGGAGATCACGACCTTTGTCGACATTAGTGACGTGCTCGAGATCAAACGCCGGGCACTACAGGCCCACCGCACCCAGCTCCGCCCGGACGGCGCGTGGAATCGCGAGTGGAGCGAGGAGCAGAAGCGGCTGTTTGGTATCGAGGCGTTCATTCGCGCCGCGCCGCCGCTCGCTCCGGGCGAGCGGGACGAGATCTTCGCTCCTGTCTCCTCAGCGGCGTGAGCCCGGTCGCTGACCGCGGGAGCGAGTGACCACGCTCTCCTTCCGGTCGCTCCTCGGCGCTGTTGCTCTTCTCCTTGCGGGCGGGTTCGTCTTCTGGGCGGCCGTCACTGCGGAGCGCCCACTCTGGCCGGAGCCTGCCAGTCCGACCAGCTATCCTCGCGGCGTGTGGATGCTCCAGCCGGGGATGTCCTTCGACACGCCGCTGGACCCTCGCGGCGAACGCTGGCACGGGCTTGAGATCCGGCTCGGCGACGGCGCGAGCGGCACCCTCGACTACACGATCCTCGACGGCGAGACGCCGCGCGCTGCCGGCCGCCTCGTAGCGGACGGCGCGTCTGCGCTCTTTCTCCCCGTTGAGGTTGCGCCGGAGGACGGCGCGCTCCGTCTTCGCCTGAGCCGGCCGGCAGACAGCCCTCCCCTCGCGGTCCGAGTTCAGCACCGAGATGACCCCCCTCTCGCTGTCTACCAGTGGTTTCGGCGGTGGACATGGCGCGAGATCGCGGCCGCCGCGCTGAGCGGGCTCGGTCGGCACGCTCTGCTCGCCGGCGCCACCATCGTCTGGCTGCTCGCGCCCGGCTGGCTCCTCTGGCGCTGGATCGGCTGCCCGCTCAGCGGCCGATCCAGCGTCAATGGGGTCGCTGTGCTCGCGCTCTGGACCGCGCTCTCCGCCGCCCTGCTGACTGTCCTTGGCGCCCTCTGGAGCTTCGGTCCGTGGCGTCTCCCCACCGACCTCGCTACTCTTGCGCTGCGCGGCGTCGCCTTCGCTCTGGCAGCGCTTGGCGCGGTCGCGCTCGCGCGGTGGGCGTGGGAGCGCATTCCCCGCCGCCGACCGGTCGGCTGGGGACGCCGCCGGCTGCGCGATGGCTCCTTCGCGCTTGTCATTGTGGCAGCGGCCGTCGTTACCACGCGTCTCGGCGCGCTCGTCGGCATCGGCGGCGCGCCTGGGGTCGATTCGACCTCGATCACCGATTTCGCGCGCACGATCCAGCAGCGGGGCGCCCTTCTCGACATCTCCCCCGCCGCGATCGCCAACCGCGCCGATTTCTATCACCTGGGGCTCTCGGGACTGGTGGCGCTCGTGAGCGGGACCGCCGCTGCGCCGCTCGACTGGAGCTTGCTCGCGGTCGGGCAAGCGCTGCAGGTTGCCGCGCTGTTCGGCGTCGTTCTCCTTGTGCGCCAGTGGGGTGGCGGCGCATGGCCGGCAGCAGCGGCCCTTTTTGTCACAGGGCTCGTTCTGCCGCTTCCAGGCTTTGTGCTCGCTTGGTCACGCTTCACCCAGATCGCGGGGCTGGCCATCCTTCCTGCTCTCTTCGCGGTCGCGACATGGACGCTCGCAGCAGCACGACCGGCTCGCTTCGCAATCGCGCTCGCGCTGCTCGGGGGCGGGCTTGCGCTGACGCACTACCGCGCTCTTGCCTTCGCCGTCAGCGCCGCGCCGGCGCTGCTGCTCTTCCCGCCGCCGCGCTTGCCGGTCCGACGGCGCAACATCGGGGTCGCGCTGCTCGCCGGGGGAGGCGCAGTGCTCCTCCTCGCGCCGTGGCTGGTTGGCGTGGTTGCAACGTTCTGGATCCCCGCGGTTGCCGAGGGTCCCGCCGGACCGCAGGAGTTCCCCGCCTGGACCCTTCAGTACGACGGCACGGATTGGGTCTTGGCCGCCCTCTGTTTCGCCAGCGGCGCGGCGCTCCTGCTCGGCCGGAACCTCACGGTCGCTCGGCCGCTGCTGCCGATCGGCTGGGCAGCGGGAGTGCTCGCCCTTTTTACCTGGTTCGGCGTCGCCGGCCTTCGGCTCGGGCTCGCGGTCAACCCCCTCTCAGCAGCGATCGCCTACTACCTTCCGGTCGGGCTTTGGGCAGCGTGGACGGTCGCTGCGCTCGGCGCGCTCCGTCTCGGCACCGCGGTCCTCGCCCCGGCAGCGACACTCGCACTCCTCGGCCTCACATTTCTGACGGCAGCCCGGCCCGGGACGCTGGGAGCGCGGCTTGGCGACCTCCTCTTCTACAACGACGCCGACCGGCGTGCCCTAGCGTGGGCAGCGCAGCATCTCCCTCCCGGGGCGCGGATCGCCAACAACGGGGAGCCCTGGGCCTATTCGCTCTACGTCGGCGTCGACGGCGGCTATTGGATTCGTATTGTCACCGGCCGCGAGTCGCTTGTGCCGCCGCTCAGCTACTCGTTTCGGTCCTCGGCCGAGGTACTCGCCCGCAATGCGACGATTGCAGAGGCGCTTCGGCTGGCGAGCCAGCCAGAAGCGCTTGTGGCCTTCCTTCGCCAGGACGGCTGGACGCATCTCTACCTCGGCAGACGCGGCGGCGCGATCGATCCCGCGGCGATCGCCCGCCAGCCCGGGGTCCTCCTTCTCTATGAGCGCGAGGGGGTAACGATTTGGGCGCTTGGTCCGTAGACAAGCGCCCAGCGCGCGGCGTATCCTGAGCCCATTCGTAAGACCGCAGAAACCGGAAGGGCTGATGACGACGAAGATAGTCGATGTCCACCGTCACCTTTGGGATGTAGGCTGGTTCCCGCCGACGCACCTGCGCCAAACTGCCGAGGCGAATGCCTACTCGGTCTACCCCCCCAAGAACGTTGACGAGGTGTTGGAACGGATCAAGCGCGCCCCGACGATGGACCCTACCTGCGACGGCGCAATGCGGGAGCAGGAGCAGTACGGGATCGACGTGGGAATTATCCAGACGCTGGACTGGGGCCTTGCCTACGGACCGGAAGAAGACGCGCCGGTGCCCGTGGAGGAGATCAACCGCATTACCCTCCGAAATGCCGCCAAGTACAAGGGGCGCCTCTACGCCATGGCAGGGATCGATCCTCGCCGGCCGCGGGCAGTGAAGCTGTTCGAAGAGATGGTCGTTGAGCACGGCGCGGTGGGCCTGAAGGTGTACCCGCCGTGCGGCTTCCAGCCGAACGACGAGATCTGCTGGCCGATGTACAAGAAGGCGATCGAGCTCGATGTTCCGGTGCTGATCCACACCGGCGGGGCTGGGAAGTCGAGCCGGACGCGCTGGACTTGGCCTGAGTGGGTGGAAGAGGTGGCCGTTATGTTCCCCGAACTGCGGGTGATCATGGGCCACACTAATTTGCAGGGCCCCTTCGAGACCGGCGCCTATTGGCGGGGGCTGACAGCGGCGCGCAACAAACCGAACATCTATCTCGATCTCTGCGACTGGCAGGTGCTGGGCGCGGTGAAGGATGAGAACATCCCGGAACTGCTGCGGGTCATCCGTGTCTTCCTCGACACCGTCGGGCCGTACCGCATCGTGTGGGGCACCGACCTGCCGCAAACGGGCGTCGGCCGGCGCCGCCAGCAGGAGACCCAGCGGTGGACCGACATCTTCAAGAACCTGCCCGAGTGGGGCGAGCGCTACGGCATCCGCTTCACGGAGGAGGAGCGCGACGGCATCTGTCACCTCGCCGCGATGCGCTGCTTCTCGAACATCGACTGGTCGGAGACCCCGCTAGCGGACGTGCAGCGGCGCTGGTAGGTCGACGCTGTTCCCTCCGCCGACGATTCCGAGGCGCCGCTGGCTGTTGACGTCGTAGAGGCCGACAACGATGCGGTAGTCGCCCGGCGGCGCAGTCGTTGGGAGTGTAAGCTCATACGGCACGCGGAACCGGCGTCCCGCCTTCCACCGAGATGTCCCGAACCAATCTTCGGTCGGCTGCTTGTCCAGCTGAGTCCAGCGCTCTCCATCTGGACCGATCAGGTGGATGAACAGCACGACATCCTGCGGGACGTCGATCAGCGCTCGCCACCAGAGCGTCACCGTGACGGTCTCGCCGGCACGGAGCGTCGTCGGCGTCACGTCTGCCCCATCGAGCGCGATCCGGCGCGCGAAATTGACCTCCAGCGGGAATGTCGGCGCGATTGGGACGACGCGGCGGCGCAAGACGAGGATATTGTCGCGGTCGAAGATCGTCTCGAAATCCGGGTTCAAAAGAAACTGCTGCAGTTCGCGGTCGTAGTCGTCCTCAGGATTAGAGAGCGGATACTTATTCCCCTCGAGGTCGAGCAGGACGTAGTCCGCCCCGGCAAACACCGGCGCGTCCGGGAACATATAAATCTGGCGCCGCTGCGAGACATGAGGCACAAGGTCGGTCTGGGCGAGCAGGCTGGCATCGCGCGGAATAAGCGCGATCGCCTCGCGGATAACCGGCGCGCGCGGGTTGGGCGCGAACCGCTCCGGGTCGTAGCTGCGCGCCGGCGGCCCCGGCGCGATCAGGTAGTAGGCCGCTCCAGACGCGCCAAGAAGCGCCGTGACCCCGCCTGCGAGGAGCCGGGGCGAGCGCATCCCAAGCCGATGCAGCGCCTGAGCCGCGCCAAATGCGAGAAACGGCAGGAGCAGGACGCTGTAATGCTTCTCGATGAAGGCAAAGGGGAATTCAGGACTGAGCAGATGATAGCCGAGCGTCGGCAGCGCCATCAGGCTGGCGAGGCCAGCGAAGGGCAGCAGCGCAAACGGCACCGTCAGGTGACCGACATAAGCGGCCTTCTCTGCCGTGAAGAGCCCCGGGATAAGCTGAAGGAAGCGCTCAACTGACACTGCCGCCTCGCCGCCCGGCGCGCCGGTATCAAAGTAGCGGCGGAGGTAGTAGTACTGCCCCTCTGGATTGAAGAGCGGCACGAGCAGAAAGATAACGACGACAAAGGTGACCGCTCCTGTTGTCGCGACGAGAAGGCCAGTTCGCTTGAAGCGCGTGAACAGCAGGGTCCACGCCCCCACCGCCGCAACAACCAGCCCCATCTCCTCTTTGATCAGCAGGATTGGGAGCAGGGAAGCAGTGAAGGCGCCCGGCCGGCCGAGCAGCAGGAAGCGCAGGGCAAGCGCGATCAGCGGCGGCGCGAAGACGATGTCGTGAAAGTCGAAGAGTGCCGTAAACGCATTGCCCGGATGCAGGAGATAGGCGACGCCGAGCGCAAGACCGGCCGCTGCGCACTTCAGCAGCCGCGCCGCGAGATAGCCCAGCGGAAGAGCTGCCGCCGGCAGCGCGAACGCCTGGAGAATGAGCAGCGCTCGCGGGTCGGGCCAGACCCAGTAGATCGGCGCGAGCAGCAGCAAGCCGAGTGAGAAATGGTCCCCGAGAAAGTGGGGGAGAAAATGCATGATCGAGTTCTCGAACAGCCGCCCTTGGCTCGTGTTCCAGATCACTTGGTCGTAGATCCCAAGGTCATAGGCGTGGGTCCGAAAGGCGTCGTGCTTGGCGACCGACAGCCAGGCGTAGAGAGCGCCCCAGCCCGCAGCAAGCACCGGCAGGAGATGGATCGACCAGGTGGGCAGCCGCAGCCACGGGGCGAGCAGCCAGCCAGCGACGCCAAGCCCCCCCGCGACGGCCAGCGCCAGCGCGAAATCAGCAAAGACGCTCATCGCCGCACCACTCCTACACTCCCTGCGGCCGACTTCCCATCGACGGTCGCCATCAGGCGCACGTGATAGTCGCCATCCTCCAGCCAAGGAGGAAGATCAAGGTCAAGCTCATCGACGAATCGGTCGCCCGCCCGCCACTGCTCGACGAGATGCCAGCTCCCAAGTCCGCGGTCTGCAGCGACGACGACCCGTCCCGCAGGGTCGAGCAGTTCGATGCGCGCCGCCGCCGTCCGCGCCCGCGCCTCTGCCGTCCACGCAAGCAGCAGCGCGAGCGACCCCCCGCTCGCCGCCTGCTCGGGAGGATACTGCTCGATGCGGACCCCATCGAGGCGCAACGCGCCGGGGATGGCAAGCTCCGCCTGCGTCATCCCCTTCGGCGGCCACACTCCGCCCGTCACGCGAAGTGGTCCGACAGTGACCATGCCTCGCTCGCTCACGATCGCCGCTCTACTGCGACGCTCCAGCAGCGCGATTTCGACTCGAAGATAATCGGGCGCGTCGAGCGTATGCGGGACACGGAAATAATGGTGGTCGGCGAGCACGGTGCCGGCCGCGTGCTGGTCGAACGTGGTGCTGCCGGCTGCAGGATAGCTGCGCACCTCCGCCACCGGACGAAAGTCGCGGGCGAGCACGCGCAGCTGCACGGCGAGATCGCTGTCGACCGGCCGGTCGACACGCCACCACAGCCAGAGCGTCGCGACCTCGCCCGGCACGACGCGCTCCGGCGCGAAGCGGTAGCCGACCAGCTCAAGGCCGGGAGAGAACGGTGCGCGGATGTTCTCGGGAACCGGCCCCGGCGGCGGGAGAGGAGCGGCGTAGGCAGGACGGATAACTGCCCACGGGGCAGCGGCGGCAAGAGCGCCGAGGCTTGCGACAACGAGCAAGGGGAGGGCAAGCCGGCGGCGCGGCAGGAGACCGGCAAGCCCGCTGACGAGCAGGATCGCGAACGGCACAAGCGCAGGAAACCAGAGCCGGCCTTGGCCGCCGTGCTCAAACGCCGCAATCCAGCGTCCCAGCGCGACGGCGAATGCGGCACACCAGCTGAGGAGAAGCAGCGCCGCACGCGGCTGCGGCGTCACCCCGTCGTTCTGCAGAGCAGGGCGACGCCGCAGCCGGAGGAGCCAGCCGGCAAGCCCCAGCAGCACCACGGCGTCGAAGACGAGGTACGCCCAATCGGGCAGGCCGACGTTTCCCCAGCCGAACAGGGCCCAGCTTGAGTGGCGCAGCGTCAGCAGTTCCGCGGCGATCGCCGCCGGCGAGAGGTCGCGCCGGACAATCGCGTCAGCGAGAACGACAAGCTCTCGCCATGCCAGCGGGTCGCCGTAGAGCGCGAGGTTGCGGACAAACCACCAGCCGCTCAGCGCTGCCGCCGGCACGGCGAGGAGCAGGAGGTCGCGAGCGAGCGAGCGCCCGCGGGCGCGACCTCCCCAGTGCGCCAGCAGCAGCCCTGCCAGCGCCAGCGCCGCGACGATCGCCCCCGACATCTTCGCGAGCGTCGCCAGCCCGCCGGCGATGCCGAGCGCGACCACTCCCGCCGTCGTCACCCCGCGGCGGAGCAGCCGCAGCGACACGTAGACGGCTGCGGCGGCCGCAGCGATGACGGCGTTGTCGCTGTTAGTTACGGCGGAGAGGAAGACGAATTGCGGAAGCGTCGCGATAAATCCGGCGACGAGCAGTGCGGCGCCATCAGCGAGGCCAGCCTCTCGCGCCGCCAGCCCGCCCAAGACGACGGTCACTACGCCGCAGAGCACCGAGGCGAGCCGCGCAAGGTGAACGGCGAGCGTCGGCCCGCGGAACGGCAGCAGCCCGCTCTGTTCATGGATGACGACATTCTTGTTGCCGGGCAGCGAACGGTCGAACTGCTGGAACCAGTTGATCCGCTGCGCCTCGCGGTAGCCGCTCGGGTCGGCAGGGAGCGTGAGCAGGGCCGCGAGCGCGTAGTAGAGCGGCGGATGAAACGCTTGTTGACCGCCCACGGTCGTCGCCGGGTCGCCCGTCATCACCGGCAGAGCAGCGCGCAGGCGGAGATGAAAGACATAGTCGAGATGGATCGTCTCATCCGGCGCTTCGTACGGGGGGATAGCGATGCTGGTCAGCGCGGCGAGGGCGGCAAAGGCGGCCGCCACGAGCGCGAGGCGCAGGTGAACCCTCATCCGGCAATCAGCCGTCCGAAGCGCTCAAAGAAGTCGGGGAACGTTTTGGCGACGCAACGCGGGTCACGGATGACGACGCCGGGCGTCCGGAGGCTGAGGACGGCAAAACTCATCGCCATCCGGTGGTCATCGTAGGTGTCCACCTCGCCGCCGCGCGGCTGCGCCGGCGCGATTGTCCATCCGTCCGGGTGCTCCTCCACCGGCACGCCGAGCTTGCGCAGCTCCGTTGCCATCGCCGCAACTCGGTCGCTCTCTTGCAAGCGCGCGTGGGCAATCCCTCGCACCCGCACCGGCGAGTCGGCAAACGGTGCGATTGCTGCCAGCGTCAGCGCAGTGTCGGAGATTGCCCCGAAATCGGCATCGACCCCGCGAAGTCGTTCCGGGCCGCGCACTGTCACCCCCGCTGCGCCTCGCTCAACGCGGCAGCCCATCCGCTCCAGCACCTCGACAAAGCGAAGGTCGCCCTGAGCCGACGCCTCGCTCAGCCCGGCGACCGTGACCGTGCCGCCCGTCAGCGCGGCGGCGGCGAAGAAGTAGGAGGCGGCCGTGGCGTCGGGCTCGACCCGGAAGTGCCGCCCGCGATAGCGTTGGCCGCCCGGAACAACGATGCGACGATACGCCTCATGCTCGCCGGCAGCGCCGAAGGCGGCCATCACCGCAAGCGTCAGGTCGAGAAACGGCCGGCTGACCAGCTCACCTTCAACCTCGATGACCACTCCGTTCTCGGTCAGCGGCGCCGCCATCATCAACGCCGAGAAATACTGGCTCGAGCGGTTCCCGGGCATGCGGACAGCGCCGCCGCGCAGCCCATTCGCCTCGATCAGGACGGGCGGACAGCCGTTGTCGAACTCGGCGCGCACCGATGCACCCAACTGGCGGAGGCCATCGAGCAGCGGGCCGATCGGCCGTTGACGCATCCGCGGCACGCCATCGACCCGAAAGCGGCCATGGCCGAGCGGCAGGGCGCCGACGAGGAACCGCATCGCTGTCCCGGCGTTGCCGACGAACAGGTCGGCCGCCCGCGCCGGAAACGGTCCCCCCGCGCCGGTGACTACAAACCGCTCGGAAGCAGGGTCCTCGCTGACGGCGCAGCCGAGCGCGCGCAGGGCCGCGCTCAGATAGTGGGTGTCGTCGCTGAAAAGCGCGCCCTCAATCGTCGACTGTCCGTCAGCAAGGCCGGCGATCAGCAGCGCGCGGTTCGTAATGCTCTTCGACCCGGGCAGGTGGACCGTCCCCGAGACCGGCCGCTCCGCCGGCGGGATTGCGATAGCTGCAGGATACGCGGCTGTCACATCCGGATTATCGCCCACCGCGGCGACCGCTGCCGCTACGGGAGAACGGCGAGGGCCGCAAGCGTCGCCGAGCGGTCGGGATTGCCGGGCTCGGCCAGCAGGCGCTCGCCATCGCCGCGGTAGAGGCCGACCCGAATTTGATAGCGTCCTGGCGCGAGCGTCGGCGGCAAGTCCAAGTCGTAGAAGTCGCGGAGATATTCGCCGGGCTGCCAGCGATCAGTCGGGTAGCCGCCAGCCGCCGGCTCGCTATCCTTCTGCGCCGCCAAGGCGCCCTCGGCGTCGACCAGGTGGACAAAGACGGTCAGCCCGGGCGCGGGCGTCCGCGCCCGCCAGTGGAGCGTGAGGCGGAGGCGGCTGCCGGGTCGGGCCGTGCCGGCGAGGTCGTAACCGAGGAGGTCGGCCACGTCGCCAAAGCGGACCGCCACGGGATGCTCGGGATTGGGAAGGCCGCCGCTCCGCGCAATCCGCACTGGACCGAGGAGGAGGTCGGTTCGGTCGCCGCCATCGACACGGAGCCGCTGACCGGTCGCCTCGTCATAGACGCCGATCGACAGCTGGTATTCGCCTGGCGGCGTGCCGGAGAGCAGGACAAGACGGTACTCGTCGATAACGGCCGTGCCGACTGGCCAGCTGGTCGTTGGGAAGCGGTCGTCGACCGGGCGGTTATCCTTGGCAGCGTAGACGTGATAGACCGGATTGACGAGCTGGACAACGACGCGGTAGCTCGCCGCGAGCGGGCGCAGCGCCTCCCAGAACAGCCGAACGCGCACGACCCCGGCCCGGCGCGCCGGATTGTCGGGCGGGTCGGCGACGAGGTCATAGCCGAGCAGCCGGATCTCGCCCCCGAACTCAGCGCGGCGGACGACGCTCGGCGCCGCGCCCGGAGGGAACGGGCGGAGCAGCAGGTAGCGAGCGACGTTGACGCCGTGGAACGCCCTCCCATCGATTTGGATGCCGTCGCGCTCGAGGGTGCGCTGCACAACCCCTCTCGGATCGCTGTAGTAATCCTGCCAGAGCACCAGCCACGCTCGCGGCGCGCCTGCTCCTGCCCGCGTCGTCGCCTCCTCAAGGCGGGGGTCGTCCGGCGGGTGGGGAGCCGGCAGCGCGATCACGGGAGCGTCACCCACGAAGTAGTGCTCGAACGCCTTGAAAGCGTAGCCGGCGTTCAGCAGCACGATGTCGCCGGGCTCGAGGTGGGCTGAGACGTACGCCGCTGCAGCGCGGAAATCGTCGCGAGCGTACGCCGGCTCGTGATAGCGCGCGAGCGCCACCACTGCCGGCCCGGCAACGGCGACTACACCCACGATCCCAAGGGGACGCCACCATCGCGCCAGCCGCGTGACGCCGACCCCGAGCAGGAGCCAGAGTGGCGGAGCGACGACCATCAGGTAGCGCGAGACAAAATCGCGTCCAGTCAGCAGCGGGACGGCGATACCAACGATCGGAACGAGCAGAGCTGGCGCCAGCACCGGCCAGCCGTCGCGCCGCGAGGGGATCAGTCCAACCAGCAGCACAAGGAGCAGCGGCAGCAGCAGGTAGAGGCTGAGGAGATGGTCGGCGGTCGCCAGCCCGTCGCGCACCACTGCCGTCACGCGCTCGAGATGATGGCCGAGCAGCAGCCCAACGGCGCCACGCCAGACAGCCGCGACGAGCGTGAGGTCCCCCGCCGAAGCCGACTGATAGGCGCTCGCCGCGCTGAGACGAACTAGGACGAGCGGGAGGGTGAGAGCTGCCACCGCGGCTTGCGCCGCAGCCCACCCCGCTCGCCATCGTCCTCCGCCGCTCAGCGCTGCGCGGCCAAGCGCCAGCGCCCAGCTGACCGGGATGAAGAGCGCCCCGAAAAAGTGGAGGTGCGCCAGCGCCGTCAGCGAGGCAGCATGGACGATCCACCACCTCCGCCTCCCGTTTGCTGCCTCGAGGAAGCTGCCAAGAGCGAGGATGGCAAGCGGCGGCAGCAGCGCGTACATGCGGATCTCTTGGCCGTAGTAAAGCGCGGCGGGAGAGAGCGCCGCCACGAGCGCGGCAGTTCCCGCGGCGACCGCACTGACAAGCCGCCGGCCCAGCCACCAGATGAGCGGCACCGTCAGCACGCTCGGCAGCAGGCTCGAGAACCGCGCCGCGAAATCGCTCGCGCCGGCAAGGGCGACCCAGCCTTTCAGCAAGAGAAAGTACAGCGGGAGGTGATCTGGCTCCACGCCGGCGACAATCGCGGCAACAGGCTGGCGCGCGTGCCAGAGGCTCCCCGCCTCATCGTTCCAGACACTTTGCGCGGTGAGGGTGGTAACCCGAAGGGCAAAGGCGAGCAGCGTCAGTCCGCAAGGCACAAGCAGGGCGAGCGCCTGCGCCGCGCGCCCCGGCACCGACCGGCCAGGGGGCGGCCGAGAGGCCGGGTCCTCGCGCTGGCCGTCTCCGCTTTGGCGCCGCGCTGCTGGCCGTGCGGAGGGGATGCGTGCGGCGGCGGAGGAAAGCCGGGGGAAGAAAAGCGGAGAACGAGGGGAAGGCTCAGCCACGCGTCCAGCGCGCGACGACTTGGCCGGTCGGCACGCGGAGATGCTCCTGCTCCCGCGTGATGCGGATCTCGTCGTAGAAGCCGGGCTCGCCGAGATCAAGCGCCACCCGCGCGCTCCCCTCGGCGTCCGGGCGGACGCGCTGGCTCTCGTAATAGCGGCCGTTCTTCATGAACCACATCATATAGCGCTCATCGCCCGTCAAGGGCGGCAGCCCGGTGACCGCCACGAGGATTGTCGGCGCGCTTGGACGCTCATAGACTGCCCCGACAATCGCGCCGTCGCCGCTGAAGCGCGAGATGCGGATATCGGGCGCGGTGGCGAACCGAAGCAGCCGGGCGTTTCGATCGGACACCGACTGCGCACTGAAGGCGAACGCGAGCGCGACGAACAGGAGCGCGGAGAGGAGAGCGAGGGAAGCGATGACAATTGCCTGCGAGAGCGGACGGCCAAACACTGTCCGCGCCGGCGCTCCCGTCCTCTCCGGAGCAACAGAGTAGGTCATCGGCCTGTCCAGACGGGACGGCGCTTTTCGAGAAAAGCCCGAACTCCTTCACGAAAATCTTCGCTCAGATAGCAGAAGAAGAGCAAGTCACGGCCGTCGACCGCCCGACGCGCCGCCGCAAGCCGGCGGATTCCTTCTTTGGTCGCCTGCAAGGTGCGGGGCGCATGCCCGGCAAGCTCCCGCGCAAGCGCATCAACGCGGCGGTCAAGGTCATCGGGCCGGGTCACTTCCGTCAAAAAACCGGCGGCGAGCGCCTCTTGGGCGGAGAGCAGCCGTCCGGTGAAGAGGAGCGCCTTGGCATGGGCTGGCCCGATAAGGTCAACCAGCCGCGAGAGGTTGCCCAAGGGGAGGCAGTTGCCGAGCGTGCGGGCGATTGGAATGCCGACCTGGGCATCATCAGCAGCGATGCGCAGGTCGCAGGCAGCGGCCAACGAACAGCCCCCGCCGGTCGCGACGCCGCGGATCTTGGCGATCACCGGCTTGGCGAGCCGCTCCAGCGCATCGAGCATGCCTTCTACCTCCTGCTCATAGGCGAGGACATCCGCCTCGGTGCGCAGGGAAGCGAACTCGGCGATATCCGCCCCCGCCGCAAACGCTTTGTCGCCCGCGCCAGTGAGAACGACGACCCGAATATCAGCGCGCTCATTGAGCGCCTCGAACAGCGCACGCAAGAGCCGATACATCGCGCGGTTCATGGCATTCCGCGCTGCCGGGCGGTTCAGCGTGATTGTGGCAATAGGGCCATCCTCGGCGAGGAGAACCTCGTCGGTCGCCGCGAGCGCATCTGCATTCACTGGTCGTACTCATCCTCGGCCGCCTCTTCAGCGGCGCCGTTCGCTCGAGCAGTATAGCCGGCCCGGCCGACAAACTCGTAGAGCACGTAGCGCCCTGCCTGGTCGACCTTTCGATAGTTCGCCCGGAGCGCTTCCCAGACCGGCGGCGGCATGCAGAGACAGTCGCCGGCGAGCGGGTCGTCATCGCCGAGCAGGATGAGGCGCGGGTAGCGTCCCGCGTCGAGGTCGGCGACCAGCTCGTCCTCCCGCCAGCGCCCTTCGTTCCACAGGATCGAGAAGATGACATACTCAAAGGCGAGGGGCTTGCCGGCGAGCGCCGTGATCGCGAGGTCCTCGCTCAAAACATCCCCTGGCGCTTCGCGGGCCGCTTGGATTGCCCATTCGACCGCGGGACGGTCCGCCGCCGCGAGCGCAGGACCGCGCCGCACTGTTTCAGCGGCCGACGTCGCCGACGGAGCGATGACGAGGAAGACCGCCGCCGCGCCGGCGAGCGCGAACCGCGGCCGAGTTGCGAAGAGCAGCGCGAGGGTCCCGCCCGCGAGCAGGGACGCCGCTGCCAGCGGCTCGAGCCAGTAGTTGAACGAAGCACCGTCTTTGCCAAGCGCCACCACGTTCGGTGTGGTGAAAACGAAGTACAGCTTCCAGAGCAGCCACGAGCGCGGCAGGACGAGGAGCCCGACAAGTCCAGTGATGAAGAGCGGCCCGGCGACGGTCGTCGCCCAGCCGATCCAGTCGAGAACGAGGCTTGCGGAGTAGGGATTCAGGTTCGCCCAGACAATATGGCGGAGAAAATTGCCGCCCGTTGTCCAGTCGAGGGTGAGCACAATCGTCGCGAGCGGGGAAATGAACGCGCCAAAGAAGAGCGCGGCGTCGCGCCAGCGCCGTTCCAGCATCAGCCAAGCAACGATCGCCGCCGGAGCAGCAAGATAGGTCTGTTTCGTCATCACGGAGAGCAGCAGGAGCGCCGCCGCGGGAAGGAGGCGGCCCCGGGCCCCGACGACGAGCCCGGCGAGCGAGAGAGCAAGGGCGAGGCTATCTACCCGATGCAGCCCGATCCACTCGGTCGCGGCAGGCTGCGCGAGGAAGGCGAAGGCTGCCAGCATCCCCCACGCCCACGTCGTTTGGCGCCGCACCGCGAGAGCAATGCAGAACGCTGCAAGCGCGAAGGCCGCCAACGAGAGCAGCCGACCAGGGACGAGCGAAGGACCGGTAAGAGCGGAGAGCAGGGCGACGATCAGGTAGTACAGCGGGGTATAGGCGGTCACGGCATACGGCGGCTGCCCGAGCGGGGGATAGAGGGGCTGGCCGGCGGCAACGGCGAGCGCTTGGGAGAGGACAATCCCTTCGCCGTACAGCGCCTCAGTGGGGCGCATCGCGACAACGACCCCAAGCGCGAGAGTTGCGAGAGCGGGAACCGCTGCGAGCGCAAGCCCCGCCGCGAGAAGAAAGGACCGCCAAGGAGCCGCGACGCCCGTCAGATCAGCGCACCCCTCGGAAGCCGAGGAAATCCTCGAGAGCGGTTTGAACCGCCTCGGGATTGTCCTCGTGCAGCGTGTGGAATGACTCGGGGATCTCAACGTACCGGCCGTCGCGCAGCTCCGCCGCCATCCGCTCCGCGACCTCGGCGTCGAGCACCGGGCTGAATGCGCCGCGCAGGATGAGGGTCGGCGCTTGAATGTCGCGCACGATCTGCCACCAGTCGATCTCGGCGCCGATGCCAGAGCGCTGACGGATCGTCGGGCTCCACTTCCAGACAAGCGCGCCGTCTTCGCGCCGCTTCAAGCTGTGGGAGACAACCCAGCGGAAATAATGGATGCCCGGATAGGGATTGCTCCGATGGAGATGACGAGCAGCATGCTCAATGCTCTCCCACGTCTCCGGCTCGGGCGGTCCCGCCATTTCGCTCGCTCGGCGGCTCACTTCCGGACCGATATCGATCACCACAAGCCGCGTCACTCGATGAGGCCGGGTCGCAGCGTAATACATCGCATTGCGTCCGCCCATTGACAGCCCGATCAGGATCAGCCGCTCGATCCCGAGCTGGTCGAGAATGCCATCAATGTCGCTCGCCGTGAATGTCGGACCGTACTGATCGGCCGGGTCGCTGTCCCCATGGCCGCGCTGATCCAGCGCCAGAACACGAAAATGCGGCTGAAGCGCGATCGCTAAGGTATCCCACGCATGGGCATGGGAAGCGAACCCGTGAAGGAGAAGGAGCGGCTCCCGCTCCTCTCCTCCCCAATCAAGGAGGTGGAGCTTCAGGCCGTTGACGAAAAAATCGCGCTCAATCGGCGCGAGGAGGTTCACCTCTTCCTCCGCACGTAGGCACTCCCACCAATGGTACCAGACCGAGCGGAGGAGCGGCGCTCACCTCCGGCCGACGCTCGGCCGCGGCCGGCGAGGTGGAGGCAGCGGTGAGGACGCCGTCCACGCCCGTCCGCAGGCAGGACAGAGGCTATAACCGCCGGGGACCGCCCGCCCGCAGGCCGCACACACCCATAGCCCAAGGTTGACCGCCATGACCGTCCTCCACGAGTCGGGAGCTCGGATCGACACCTGGCGCCTGCGGCAGTATACCAACCAGCCAAGCAAGGGATCAACGCAGCAGGCGGTCCTTCACTTCACCGAGCACAAAAATCCGATCAATGACGTAGCAGCCGCCAACGGCCGATGTTCATGCCATCGCGAACGGGCGCGTGCGGCGCCGGCTGCTGCTGGGAACGCCCCCATCACCCGCCAGCGAACTGGGCTGACCACTGAAGCGTAGCGGCGCTCCCCCGTCCGGAACGAGGCGAGCAGCGCCGCCGGGACCGGTGCTGGGCTGTGGCAGACGGCATGACAGCTCCCGCGCGCAGCAGCGCGCTCTTCCCTCATCCGGCTTCTCGCGCCGCAGGTGACACTACGGCTGCTGCAGCGCAGCTGCTCCGCCTCGGCGCGGCGCTTCCCGCATCCGCCATTGGCGCAGCAGGGGAGCCGCCTTAGAGCACTCTCGCGCCTAGGAAAGCCGGGCAGTCTTTGGCCGTATCAGCGGTTCTGCTGCGCAAGCCGGCGCTGCTGGGCGGTCTTTTCCTTCTCGATCCGGTCTTGGGCCCAGAGCTGGCGATCAGAGGTGATCCGATATTCGATCACATTCTGACCGTTCTTCTTCTGCTCATCGAGCCAGCGGGAGAAGGCATTGCCCCGTATGGTCTCGAGGGTCTCGCTGTCGAGTTCGCGGACTTGCGGTCCGTCCAGCCGCTGGAGCACCCAGTAGCCCAAGCGCGTGCTGAAGGGGCCTTCGATGCCAGAGCCAGTCAAACCGAAGGCTGCTTTATCGAAATCGAGGTCTTTGACCCCGCGGGCCACCCAGCCCAGGTCGCCGGCTTTGTCGCGCGACATCGAGTCGAGCGATTTCTCCGCGGCAAGCTGTTCCCACGACCCGCCGTTTCGGAGCTGCTCGAGCACCTCCCGCGCCTCCGACTCCTGCGAGAGGAGAATGCCGCGGAGATGCACCTGCTCGGCGCTGGTCGGCACCTCGGCTTTCAGCTTCTCTTCGAGTTTCTGGCGCAACAGGCGGGTCCGTACTTGCTCGCGATACTCGGCGTCCGACAGGCCCGAGAAGGAGAGAACGTTGCGGTACCGCTCCTCAAAGGGGGCCGGGACCGGCGTCGGAGTGGGCTGCGGTGTCGGCGTCGCGAACGGGTCGGCCGGCCCCATCGTCGGCTCAGGGGTTGGGGCGGGAAGCGGTTCGAGGTCTTTGCGCAGCTGCGCATCAACCTCTTCCGGCGTGACGACGATGCCCATCTTCGGCGCAAGCTGGCGCACCAGTTCATCATCGACCCAGTCGAAGACGATCTGCGTCGGCAGCACTGAGCGCTGGCTCGCGATCTGCTGCGCAAACTGCTGCCCCCCGAACTGATTGAACAGGTCGGCCTGCGAGTCGATCTGCCGCTGGCGGTAGCGAAGCTGGCGGATGTAGTCATCCATCTTGAAGCCGACCCCGTTGACCCGCGCGATCTCTTCTTGGCCCCGGGCGACTACTTCGCGGTAGTAGCCGAAAAGCGGGATCGCGACCACCAGGAGGATGGCGACGACGCTGAGAGCGATCGCAAGCTGCTGCAGCCGTCGCTCGCGCTCCCACCGGGAGGCGTACCGATTGCCCCGACGTTTTGTCGCCTCGGGGCGGCGAAAGAGGTTACGAAGGCGGCTGAGGAACCCGGAGGAGGTCGGTGTCGGTTGCACGGTTCATCTCGCCCTTGACGCGGCAGCGCGCCGCATCCTTTTAACTCAGCCTACGGCTCAGTCTCGCCGGTTGGATTGGCAGCAGCCGGCGCGCTCTCGTCAGCAGGCTCTTCCGCGAGGTCTCCTTCAAGCACCTCTGCAGCCTCGCCTTCTTCCACCTCGCGGAGAGCGGCCGCCGGCCGGCGCTCATCTCGAGCGCGCCGCCGCTCCTCAGGCGGTCGGACCCCCACTCCTCCCGACCAGCGGATGTGATCGCCCGTGAACGGCAGCATGGCCAGCAGGCGAGCGCGCTTGATCGCGGTTGTCAGTTTGCGCTGATGCCGCGCGCAGGTGCCCGTCTTGCGACGAGGCTCGATCTTGGCACGGTCGGTAAGAAAGCGCCGCAGCTTCGACGGGTCCTTGTAGTCGATGACCAGATTCTTGTCCGCGCAGAAAGCGCACACTTTCCGGCGCGCCGAGTAACGCCGATAGCCATCTCCACGCCGGCTTTTCGCCTTCTGGCGCTCTGTCGTCACGCTGTTTTCCATCGCGACAATCCCTCGCTTCTTTTCGCCTCTTAGTAGTCACTCTCGTCGGCGTCGGCGTCGTCTCCAGACGGGAACTCCCCGCTGCTGAGAGGCGGGCGCCGCTGGCCGAGAAAGATCACATCGGTCGCCACCACCTCGAGCACCTTGCGCGCTTGGCCATCAGGTCCCGCCCAGGTCCGAGTTTGGAGCTTGCCTTCAACGTAGACCCGCTGTCCTTTCGTCAGCTGCTGGTCGCAGCGCTCAGCAAGTTTGCTGAACGTTACCACTTGAAACCATTCGGTCTCTTCGCGCCGCTCGCCGTCAGCTCCCGTCGCCAGCCGATTGACGGCTACATTGAACGTTGTTACCGGCTTGCCTGCCGGCGTATAGCGAAGCTCCGGGTCCTTCCCGAGATTCCCGATGATCATCACTTTACAGAGCCCAGCCATAGGTTCCTCGCCGCGAGCTCTTCTTCCTCAGCCAAACGCCAGCGCCTTACCTCTTGTCTAACCGAATGACGAGATGCCGAAGCACATCTTCGGAGATACGAAGCTGACCTTCGATCTCTTTCGTCGCATTAGGCGGGCAGGAAAAGTTTGTCAGCACATAGATCCCCTCACGATGGTGCTGGAGGGGATATGCCAAGCGCCGCCGACCCCAGATATCAGTCTTCTGGACTGTTCCTCCACGGCTTTCAATCAAACTCGTGACACGACCGACCGTTTGATCGATCTCCTCATCAGGAATTGTCGGCCGCAAGACGTAGACCATTTCGTAGTTAGGCAAACTGGGCCTTCCTCCTCACGGGTTTACCCTTGCCACTGCAGGGCAAGGGCGAAAAGGATGCGCCGGCCCGGAGGCCGGCGGGTATGCGCGAAACAGTCGGCTCGCAAACGAAGTATATCAGATGCGTTTGGCTATCGCGGCGGGATCACTCTCAGCGCTTTATCCGCTCTCTCTTATCAATGGCTTAGAAACTGCTCGTACCATTTGAATGTGTTAGGGAAATGAACACCAAGGAGCGCCTTCCATGCAGGAGCTGGAACAGCAACCACTCTGGAGCAGCAGCACGCCGGCATCGCCGCCGCCGATGCCGCCGGCAGCACCGCCAGCCCAGCCACGGACGAGTGTCTGGAAACCGCTTGGCATCGGGCTCCTGATCGGAACCCTTCTGATCGGCGCGCCAATCGGCGGCATCACTGGAGGAGTAGCAGGCAGCTTCCTCGCCTCGCGGGCCGCAGCCGGCCGAGCGAGCACTATTGCCGTGCCCAATCCGGTGCAGGTGCAGGCGGTCGCCGTCGCCCCCAATTCCGATCTCACCGCCATCTACGAGCGCGCCGTCAAGTCGGTCGTTCAGGTGAATGCGCGCGGCGGACGCGGCGGCGGGATCGGGTCCGGCTTCGTTATCGACCACGAGGGCCGCATCCTGACCAACAACCATGTCATCGACGGCGCAAGCCGGATTACCGTCCGCTTCAATGACGGCACCGAGATCGAGGCGCGCGTTCTCGGGCGCGACCCGGCCGGCGATTTGGCGCTTCTTCAGGCGCGCGTGCCGGCAGAAGTGCCGCCGCTGCCGCTCGCCGACTCCGATCTCGTCAAGCCGGGTGAAGTCGCTGTCGCGATCGGCAGTCCGCAAGGCCTTGGCTATTCGATCACGGCGGGGATCGTCTCTGGCATCGACCGCACCGCCGGCTCCGGCAGCGGGCGACCGCTGAGCGGTCTGATCCAGACCGACGCCGCGATCAATCCCGGCAACTCTGGCGGTCCGCTCTTGAACGGCCGCGGCGAAGTGATCGGCATCACCACGCTCGGCAGCACCGGCGTTCAGAACATCGGCTTCGCTGTCCCGATCAATGCCGCAAAGCGCATTCTTCCGCGGCTGATCGCCGGGGAGGTGATCCAGCACGCCTGGCTCGGCATCACCGCGGCGACGGCGCAGCCAAACAGCAGCGGGGTCGAAATCGCAGAGGTGATCGCCGGCTCGCCCGCTGCACGCGCCGGCCTCAGCCGCGGCGACATCATCACCTCCGTCGCGGGCAAGCCGGTGCGCGATGTCAATGAACTGCGCAGGGTGCTGGAAGAGCAGCGGGTCGGCCAGACGGTCACCGTCGAGTTCACGCGCGGGGGGCGACCACAGTCAGCGCAAGTGACGCTCCAAGCGTGGCCGACGACCTCCTAGCCGACAAGCACGCCCGCCCAAAGAGAGCGCCCCGCCGGCACTCCCGAGCGGGGCGCTCAGTTTCGAGGAACGCGACGGTTAGGCAAAGCCAAAGGTCGGCGCCGGCTCACCTCGCCAAGCAGGGACGGCGACGCCGAGGATCACTTGGTCTCGCCAGACATCGTACTGAATGCTGACCACGGTCCCGTCCCGCTCCCGATAGATCACGTCACGGCCGCCATACGTTCCCAGCCGGTCACCGGAACGGATCAATTCGCCGGGACGAAAGATCCGCGCCCCGCGTCCGTCGAGGTAATACCACGCCACATCGTTCACATCGGTTCCCATCATCGCATCACTGCGCGCTTTCGGCGCCATCTCTCTTGCATTATCTCGACAAGTATGGAGGCATGACGTAAGGAAGGGGTTTGACTTCTGTAAACAACTGGTAAGGGCTCTACTCTGCAGGGAGAAGATATTCCCGCAGAATCCAGCCCACGTTGCCGCGCGGGTCTTTCACGTTGCGCCAGACCCTCCCATCGAACTGGCGGTCTGGGCCCACAATCTCGAGGACAGAACCATCCGGCCAAGCGACGATCCCGCGGGCTTGGAGACTTGGCTCCGGCCGCAGGTAGGCGCCGAGCCCGTCGGTGTTGCCGATCTTGACCCGGATGACCGCCGGCGTCGGACTGGGAACTGGCGTCGGCGCTACCTGCGCTGCTGCAGGAGTTGGGGACGGCGCAGCGGTGTGCGGTCGAGCGAAAAGGGTCGCAAAGGTCACCGCGCTGAGGACAACCAGCAGCAGGAGCGAGGCGCCTGCCATCGCGACACCCCCCGCGACCTTGCTCAGGGGAAGCGGCCCGAGATTCGGAAGCGGCGCTATCTGGAACGTCGCGCGTCTCGGCTCCCAGAAATCGAACAGCCGGCGGCTGCAGGCGAGCTCGGTCCGGTTGACAACCTGCCGCTCGCGCACCGTCTTCAGCTTCGGATTGACGCACCAACCGAGAGCACGCACGGGCGACCGCCGGAAGTGGCGGCAGGTGCCACATTCTCGTCGAACGGCCATCTCGGCGCCTCTCTTCACCCACTGCGATTCTAGAACCGAGCAAGCAGCGGAACAACCACCTTCAGGCCTTGCGGCGCAGGCAGGCATGCGCGCGATTCCACGGATTTTTCCTCGTGAAGTGCTAGCAATCGCAGTCCGTCCGGACTAGGCTGTTCGCCGCAGACAACCGCCGCGTCGCACTTGGAGGGGCCTACGGCATCGTACGCGTCGTATCGAGGCTTCGGATCGCGCGGGAGCGACCTCCGCCGCCGCGTTGCGCTCGCCTTCATCGCAATCCTGTCGGTCGTGCTCCTTTTCGATCTCACCGCCTCCGGCGCCCTTGCCCGCATCGCCGGCCCAGACTCGACTCAATACGGATGGGCGATGCACGAATTTGCGCTGCGCGAAGCGCCGCGGATGACCTCGCCCCGGGTGCAGATGGTGCGTCCGGGCACGCGGCTGAAGCTGATCGACAGCGCCGGAGGCGAGATCCTCGACCCAAGCGGGCCTTCTCCCTCGAAATGGTATCTCGTCAAACCTGCCGATGGCGGCGAGGCGGGCTGGGTCTACTCCGGCTGGATCCGCCGCTAGGCCTCGAGGTACTCCTTTGTCGAGGGCAGCGCGCCAGCGCGCCGCGGATCTTCGGTCAGAGCGTCGGAGAGCGCGCGCGCGAGGCCTTTGAACGCCGCCTCTGCCCGGTGATGGTCATTGCCGGGGACAAGCAGCCGACAGTGGAGATTGAAGCGCCCCTCAGCGGCGAAGCTCTCGAGAAAATGCGGGATCAGGTCGGTCGGCAGCGACCCCAGCCGGTCCGTCGCGAACGGCAGGTCGATCACTGCCTTGCCTCGGCCGCCCAGATCAACCGCAACGAGGACTAAGCACTCATCCATCGGCATGATGCTGTGGCCCATGCGGCGAATCCCTTTGCGGTCGCCTGCCGCCTCAAGGAGGGCCTGCCCAAGCACAATCGCGACATCCTCGACTGTGTGATGCGCATCGACGTGAAGGTCGCCCGAGGCGCGGATCGTCATATCGATGCCGCTGTGCCGCGCAAGCTGGGCGAGCATGTGATCAAGAAAACCGATGCCAGTTGCAATGTCGGCATGGCCGCCGCCATCAAGATCGAGGCGCACTTCGACAGTCGTCTCGGCCGTCGTTCGGCGGCGTTCTGCCACTCGGCGCGGCGCACTCATCAGGCGGCAACCTCCTCCGGCAGGATGGTCGCGAGCGCGGCTGCCAGCCGGTCGGTATCTTCAGGCCGCCCTACGCTCACCCGGAGCGCATTCGCGAGCAAGGGGGTATCGTAATACCGGACAAGCACCCCCCGACGACGCAGCGCATCGCGCAAGGCGCGCGCGCTGGCGCCGACGACAGAACAGAAGATGAAATTCGCCGCGCTCTCGACCGGACGAAGATAGGGGCAGGCGGCGAGGGTGGCGGCCACGCGGGCGCGCTCGGCGAGCAGAGCGCCGATCGTCCGGGCACGATAGTCGGCATCGTCGAGGGCAGCACGGGCAGCCACCGCCGCCGCCACATTGACGTTGTAGGGCGGTTTGATCCGCAGCAGGGTCTCAGCAACGACCGGCGGGAAGACGCCGTAGCCGACCCGAAGGCCTGCCAAGCCCGCCCACTTGCTGAAGGTGCGCAAGAGGAAGACGTGGTCGTAGCGCGCGGTCAGGTCGAGCAGCGTTGTGCCGCTGAACTCGGCGTATGCCTCATCGATCACGAGAGGGACGCCCAGCTCAGCCAGCGCCACCGCGCTCGCGCGATCGAGGGGCGTGCCGGTCGGGTTGTTCGGCGCGGCGACCCAGATCAGCTTAGTGCGCGGCGTGATGGCAGCGCGAACCGCCGCCACGTCGACAGTGAAATCCGGGCGCCGCGCGACCGGGCGGTAGACCGCGCCGGCATTCTCGATCGAGAAGCGGTACATTCCGAAGGTCGGCACTAGATCAATCGCCTCGTCCTCGGCAGCGAGAAAGAGCCGGCAGAGGAGATCGATCAGTTCGTCGGCGCCGGCGCCCAACACGACCCGCTCCGGCGCCGTTCCGAGGTAGTCAGCGACCGCCCGCCGCAGGTCGTTATGGAGCGGGTCGGGGTAGAGGTGGTAGCCGCGGTAGGCCGCGAGCGCTTCGAGCACGCGCGGCGACGGCCCGTACGGATTTTCGTTCGCGTCGAGCTTCGCGATCTGGTCGGCAGGAATGCCCAGCTCAGCGCTGAGCGCGGCGAGCGAAGGCACCGGATGATACGGCTCTGCCGCGCGCAAGTGCGGGCGCATCAGCCGCGCGAGGTCAAGCTGGGTCTGGGTCACGCCTCCCGCTCCGCGCGAATTTCGACCGAGCGCGCATGGGCCGTCAATCCTTCCGCGCGCGCGAGCGTCGCGGTGGCCGGGATGAGCGCCGCCATCTTCTCCTTGCTGAGCGCGATCACGCTGATCAGCTTGACAAAATCATCGACGGTGAGGGGCGAATTAAAGCGCGCCGTTCCTCCCGTCGGCATCACGTGGCTCGGCCCTACAACATAATCGCCGAGCGCTTCCGTTGAATGCTCGCCGACAAACACCCCCCCCGCATTTTTGACCGCCGGCAGCCACTGCCACGGGTCGCGCAGATGAAGGCAGAGATGCTCAGGACCGTACTCATTCATCAGCGCGAACGCTGTGGCGAGGTCGGGGGTGACGACGATCCCGCCGCGGTCAGCGACTGCAGCGCGCGCGATTGGCGCCCGATCGAGCTGCGGCAGCTGGCGTTCGATCTCCTTGGCCGTCTGCTCGGCGAGGACGCGCGAGTCCGTCAGCAGGATCGGCTGGGCTAAGATATCGTGCTCGGCCTGCGCGAGCAGGTCCGCGGCGCAGAGCGACGGGTCGGCGTGGCCATCGGCGATGATCATCGTCTCCGTTGGGCCAGCGAGCGCGTCAATCGCGACCAGCCCATACACCTTCCGTTTGGCAAGAGTGACAAACAGGTTGCCCGGACCGAGGATTTTATCTACGCGCGGCACGCTCTCCGTGCCGAACGCCAGCGCGCCGATTGCCTGCGCGCCGCCGACCCGAAAGATCCGATCGACCCCGGCGATATCTGCCGCGACCAGCGTTGTCGCCGGGAGAGAGCCGTCCCGCCCGCAGGGCGACGTCAGCACAACCTCGCGAACCCCGGCGACCCGCGCCGGAACTGCGGACATAATCACCGTTGAGGGGTAGGCTGCTGTGCCGCCCGGCACGTAGATGCCGACGCGATCGAGAGGGCGGATGAGTTGACCGTAGCCCTCCTCGAAGTCGATCCAGCTGTTCCGCCGCTGCCGCTCATGGAAGGCGCGCACCCGCGCTGCCGCGAAGCGCAGCGCTTCAACGACGGCGGCGTCGAGGGCCGCGTACGCGCGCTCGATCTCGTCGCGCCCAACTTCAAGCGAGGAAAGGGCGACACCGTCAATGCGGCGTGCAAGGTCAATCAAGGCATGGTCGCCATCGACTCGAACCGCGGTCAGGATCCGGTCGACAACTTCGTCGGCGCTCAGTTCCTCGCCCCACTGCTCGCGGATGCGGGCACGCACGCTCTCGGGGAGGGCAACTGCCTCCATCGGCGTGCGCTCGATGAGCTGACGGCGCGCCTCAGCGAGGTCGACGAACACGCGGATGCCGCGCTCAGTGGTTGTCATGCTTCGTCCTCAAGACCGCGCGCGCACCGGCGCAGCGGAAGGAAGGTCTAACTCGTCAAGCAAGCGCTCGTAGTGGAGAGAACGGCTTTCGAAGACATAAGTCGCCGGGAGGACGGTCACGCCGCTGCCTCCAACCGCCCGCAGGTGTTCGACCGCCTCAAGCAGGAAGTCCTCGCGGACGACGATCGCAACGGCGTACCACCGGTCGGGGCCTTGGCCATACACCCGGCTCACCGTCGGCCCGGCGAGGCCCGCAAGTTCGGGCCGCGCCCAAATCTGCTCCGCCACCTGCTCTTCGGACTCCCCGCGAATATTAGCGGTGATGCGCAGAAAGCCGGTGGCGCGGCGGCGCGCCTCGATCAGTTCGAGAACTTTGCGGACCCCTGCTAAGCGTTCGGGGCAGGCGCGCAGCGTCCGCCGATTGGCGATCAGGCAGGCTTGGGAGCGGAGGATCGTCCCGCCGATGATTGTCTTCAAATGGTTCTCGCGGAGGGTGGTGCCGCTTGAGGTGAGGTCGGCGATCAAGTCTGCGTTGCCGATATTCGGCGCTGCCTCCATTGCTCCCTGCGAGTCGACGAGCGTGAAGTGCGTGATCCCGTTCTGCAGCAGAAACTCGCTCGTCAAGTTGCGGTACTTCGTCGCGATCCGGAGGTCGCGCCCGCGCTCATGGAATTCAAGCGCGACATCCGCGAGGTCCCCGATAGTCGTCACGTCGATCCACGCATCGGGAACGGCGAGCACCAGTTCGCAGTTGCTGTAGCCGAGATCGTCGATGACGATGACGAGGGAGTCGCGGCCGCGCTGGCTCTCGCGAACGTTGTTCAAGCCGGTGATCCCGATGTCGGCGCTGCCGTCCGCCACTTGGGTAACGACATCATCGACGCGCTGAAAGACGACGGACGCGTTCGGCACGGCCGGGATCGTCGCCTGATACTGACGAGGATTTGGGCGCAAGACGGGCAGGCCGGCTGCGGCCAAGAAGCTGAGCGTCGGCGCCTCCATCTCGCCTTTGCTCGGCAAGACGATGCGAAGCGAGCAGGTCATGCGCAGCCTGCCCGCGCCGCCGCGAAGGCGCTCGCCGTCTCACGCAGCGCCTCAGCGAGAGCGTTGACGTTATAGGCAAAGCCGGCAGCAGGGACATCGGGGCCGCCGAGCGCGCGGACCAGCCCATCGTAGCGTCCGCCGCCGCAGAGGGGCTGCCCACCGTCGTGGGGATGACGGATGTCGAAGACAAAGCCCGTGTAGTAGCCCAACTCGCGCGACAGGCCGAAATCGACGTCGATTTCCTCTACTCCCCCGCGCCGCGCGGCAGCGACCAACGCCTCTAAGTCGCTCAAGGAAGGAGCAGCGAGCCCCTCGGCGGCAAGAAGGGCGCGCGCCCGCTGGATGGTCGGCTCGGCCGCGCCGTGAAGCGCGGCAAAGCGGCCGGCAAACTGCAGCGCTCGCTCGACCGTCGCCGGGTCGTCCCAGCCGCCCAGCTTGCGCAGCAGCCGCCCCACAATCTGATCCGGATGGCGGCCGCCGAGCAGGTCGATATTCATGCTGCTGAGCAAGCCGCGCACAACGGTCCGCGCCTGCTCGTCGCCAAGCCCTTGGATCGCCTGTTTTACTTTCGCGGCATCGGGGTCACTCGCGGTCAGGCCAAGCTCATTGAGGCGTGTTCGCAGCTCCTCTCGTCCCGCTGGCAGCCGCAACCGGTCGATCCCCGCCACGATCGTCGCCGTCGTCCGCTCTCCGAGGCCGAACCCGCCTATCGCCTCACCGAAGACCCCGACATGCCCCAGAACGAGCCGCCATCCCCCAACGCCGAGCCGGCGCAGGCCGCCCGCCGCCAGCCCCAGCAGGTCGGCATCGGCTTCCACGCCAGACAGCCCGATCGCCTCCACGCCGGCCTGAGTCCAGATCCGCATCTCCGCCCGCGGATCGAAGCGGAACACTGGACCTGCGTAGTGCCAGCGGACCGCTGCGCCGGCAGGCTGAACGCCGGCGAGGTAAGCGCGCACCGCCGAGGCAGTGAACTCCGGGCGCAGACTGACGCGGGTGCCGTCCGGCTCCACAAAGGAGTACAGCCGAGTGAGGAGCCCCCCGCCTCCCTTGCGGACGTAGAGTTCGGTCGGCTCAATGATCGGCAGCTCAACCCCAGCGTATCCGTGCTCTTCAAACCACGTCCGGAACGCATCGAGAATTCGCTGGCGAGCAGCATGCTCCGGCGGCAGATAATCGCGGGCACCACGGACACGATTCACGAGGACGGCACTCCCGACCGAGGCTGCTCAGTCGTTTCCATTTGACCGATTGTACCGGCGCGAGGCGCTCGCAGACAAACAGTGGGCGCCGGTCGCGTTCCCGAGTATGCAGCGGCGTCTCCCTTAGGTGAAGCGGCGGACGATGCCGCAGCCGGCAGTCCCCCTGCACTCTGCGACCGCGAAGAACGGACAGGAACATGCGGGCCGCTCCGGCAAGCGGCGCCCGCCGAGAGGCGCCACGATGGGCGTGCCGCGTCGGAACGGCCGTTCGTCGGCCGCGGCCGGTTTCGGCCAGAAGCGGAACTTGTCGTCAGCCGCCGAGCCGTTGTGTACGATTCAGCGGCCTTCTCGGCCCCTGGAGGCTTCGTGCTCCCGCGAGCGCCACTCATCGCGTTGCTACTTTCGACCCTGCTTCCTGTCTCGGCCGGCTGCCAGCCGACACCGTTGCTCTCCGGGGTCGCGATCTCCGCGCCGGTGATCTCGCCGAATGGCGATTCGATCGACGATGAGGCGATCATCACCTATACCGTCGGCCGCCAGGCGTTTGTCTCTATTCTCTTCCGAGATGGAGCGGGACGCGAGTACCTCTTCCGCGACCGGGAGCCTCGCTCGGCCGGCAGCTACCAGGCGCGCTTCAATGGCGTTGCGCCGGTCGATGACGGCAAGGCGACGCGGCGCGTGATGCCGGACGGCCCGTACACCTTCACTGTCATTGCCGAAGACCTCGCCGGCGAGCGGGCCGAAGCGACGGGACAGGTCACCCTCGTCAACGGCGACCATCGCCCGGTGATGATCACCAACCTCGTCCTCTCCCTCCCCGGCGCAGCAGGGCAAGTGGCAACCCGGAGCGCCGAGGTCGTCGAGATCTCGCCGAACGGCGACGGCGTGGATGACGAGGCGATCATCTCCTACGGCATCTCAAAAGACGCCGAGGTGGTCGTGTTCGCGAAGGATGCAAACGGGCGGGTGATCCTGATCGACGAGCGCACGCCGCGCAAAGCGGCGCTCTATACCCATTACTGGAACGGAACTGCCAGCGGCCGGCTTGTTCCCGATGGAGCGTACACCATCCACGTCCAAGCGTTCGACAAGGCGGGCAATGTCTCTGAGGAGGTCCGCACCCTCGTCGTCCGCGGCGCTGGCAAACCCGACCTGCGGATCACCCGGGTTGAGTTCACTCCGACTGCGATCCCCATCGGGGGAACGCTCAACGTGACGATCCACGTCCGCAATTTCGGGGAGGTGCCGATCAAGACGATGGGGCCGCCCCCCGGCACCCACTACCGGACCGACCAGACGTTCAACTACTGGACCGACGAAACGGGCACGCCCAAGTACTACGAGCGTCCCGGCCGCTGGCGCGTCGCTGTCAGCTGGAATACTGCCGGTAGTCCCTATCCCATCCGTTGGGGGCTGTTCGAGGACCTCGACCGCGAACTGCTGCCCGGCGAAGAAGCCGTCATCACCGGGACGATCACGGTCCTGCCCCGTCAGCGCGAATTTCGTGTCTGGGCAGCGGTCGAGCAGGGCGGCGTCGGCTTCCCCGGCGGCGAAGTGGGACTCAAAACAATTATCGTCAACTACTGATGCTCGATCTCGCCGTCGTGATCGTCTCGTACAACACCCGCGAGCTGCTGCGCGGCTGTCTGCGCTCGCTCGCGGCCGATGCGCCCGCCGAGATTTGGGTCGTCGATAACGGCTCGAGCGACGGCTCGCGGGAGATGGTGCAGGCGGAGTTTCCAGCCGTTCACCTGCTCTGCCCCGAGGAGAACCTCGGTTTCGCGGCCGGAAACAATCTCGCGCTCGCGCAAACCCGGGCGCGCTACGTCTGCCTGCTCAATCCGGACACGGTGGTGCACGACCGGGCGCTGACCGTGCTGGTCGAGTTTCTGGAGCGGACGCCGGACGCAGCGGTCGCCGGACCGCAGCTGCTCAACCCCGACGGCAGCTACCAGCACTCGGCCTTCCGCTTTCCGGGGCTCGCGCAAGCCGTCCTCGACCTCGTGCCAGTCCCGCCGCGGCTGCTCCACAGCCGGCTGAACGGCCGCTATCGTCAGGGCGGCACAGTCCCCTTCGAAATCGATCATCCGCTCGGCGCCTGCTTCGTCGTCCGGCGCGCTGTTATCGACGAGGTGGGTCTGCTCGATCCTGCCTTCTTCATGTACTGCGAGGAGGTCGACTGGTGCTGGCGGATCAAACGTGCAGGCTGGCGGATCTTCGCTGTGCCGGCCGCCCGAGTGACCCACTTCGGCGGCCAGAGCACGGGGCAGCGGCGCGACGAGATGTTCGTCGAGTTGTACCGCAGCCGCCTCCTGCTCTACGACCGCTACCACGGCCCGCTCACCCGCCGTCTCTACCGCTGGCTGGTCCGCTGGGGGATCGGCGACGAGCGTTTCAGGAAAGCGGCCTCCCCGCGCCGCGCCGACGCGGAGGCCGGAACACCGGCTACGGCAGACGAGCGGCTGCGCGAGGCACCCCCGGCCCCGCCTGCCGCCGAGCGTGCAGAAGGAGGCAGACTACCGCTATGACTCCAACGCCCCGCGTGACCGGCGCCGTGATCGCGCGCGACGAGGAGACAACTATCGCCGGCTGCCTCCGCAGCCTCGCCTGGACGGACGAGCTGCTGGTGATTGATAGCGGCAGCCGAGACCGGACGGTCGAGATCGCGCGCCGTAGCGGCGCGCGCGTTGAGCACCGCCCGTTCACCAACTTCGCTGAGCAGCGCAATGCCGCGCTCGACTGGGCGGAGACAGAGTGGGTCTTCTTTCTCGATGCCGATGAGCGGATTAGTCGGCAGCTCGCCGCCGAGGCGCGGGCCGCGCTCGAGCGGCCGGAGGCAGGGTTCTGGATCCCGCGCCGCAATATCATCCTCGGCCACCGGATGCGCGGCGGGGGCTGGTGGCCGGACAAGCAGCTCCGCCTGCTCCGTCGCGAGCGCGCGCGCTACGACCCAGCCCAGGGCGTTCACGAAGTCGCTCGCCTCGACGGTCCTGCTGGCGAACTGACGAGCCCGATCATCCACTACAACTATCGGCACCTCCGCCAGCTGTTCGTCAAGCAGTGGCGCTACGCCCAGCAGGACGCGCTCGACCGCGTTCGGCGTGGCGAGCGGGTGCGTCCGCATCATCTGCTCGCCCAGCCGGCGCGTGCCTTCCACCGGCGTTTCATCCAGTGGCACGGCTATCGCGACGGTCTCCTCGGCCTCTTCCTTGCCGGGCTGCTCGCTTGGTACGAGCTGGTAACGCTGCTTCTGGTGCGGCGCTTGGAGCAGAATGCCTGATGACCCTCGATCTGTCGGTCGTGATCGTCAACTGGAACGTCCGCGACCTGCTCGACGCCTGCCTCGCCTCGCTCCACGGTCGCGCCGCTGATGATGCGCCGAACGAGATCATCGTCGTTGACAACGGCTCGCGCGACGGTTCCGTCGCGATGGTGAAAGCGCGCTATCCGGGTGTCCGGCTCATCGAAGCGCCGCACAACCCGGGCTTTGCGGGCGGTACGAACCTCGGGGCGAGCGTCGCCTCGGGCCGCGCCCTCTTTCTGCTCAATCCGGACACCGTCGTCGAACCGGGCGCGCTCCGGCTGCTGACGCGGGCGCTCCGCAACGACCCGACGCTCGGCGCGGTCGGGCCGCAGCTGATTGCAAGCGACGGCTCGACACAGTCGTCGCGCCGCCGCTTCCCAACTCCGGCGACGCTCTTCGTTGAAAGCACGCCGCTGCAGGGCGCGCTGGCGCGCCGAGCGATCCGCCGCTACTACTTCGATGACGTGCCGCCTTCCGCGCGCGCGCAGCCCGACTGGCTTGTTGGCGCGGCAGTGATGATCCGGCGGAGCGCCTGGGACGACGTTGGACCGCTCGACGAAGGCTACTTCATGTATTTCGAGGAGACGGATTGGTTCCGCCGGGCAGCCGCTCGGGGCTGGCGCGCCGCCTATATTCCCGAGGCGCGGGTCATCCACCATTCCGGGAAGAGCAGCGAGCAGAACATCGCCGCCCGTCACCTTCGCTTCACGGCGAGCAAGCTGCGGTATGCCGAGCGCTATCACGGCACGGCCCTCGCCCGCGTCCTTGGGGTGTGGCTGCGGCTCCTCTTCCTCGAGCAGCTGGCCGAGGAAGCAGGAAAGTGGGTGCTCGGCCACAAGCGGCCGCTCCGCACTCGCCGGATCAGTGAACTCAGCCGCGTCGTGACGAGGCGATGGAGCCGTGAAGCGAGCGTCTCTGCTGGGTAGCTGATGGCAACCGTCTGCATGGTAACAGGCGAATACCCGCCGATGGTCGGCGGCATCGCCGACTACACGGCGCGGCTCGTCGCTGCGCTGCGGGAGAGTGGTGAGACTGTCGCGGTGCTGACCGACCGCCGGGCGCTCGCGAGCGGAGCGTGCCACGGGGTCGACGCCGTACCTGGCTGGGGGTTCCGCCGCCTTCCTGCCGTCATTCGCGCTATTCGCCGCCGCGCGCCCGATCTTGTCCATATCCAATATCAGGCCGCCGCCTACGCGCTGCGCGGCGCGATCAGCTTTCTTCCTGCGCTTCTCCGTCCCACCCCGTGCCTCACCACCTTCCACGACACCCGCCAGCCGTATCTTTTCCCCAAAGCAGGGCCGCTCCGCCGCTGGGCAAACGCCGTCCTTGCCCGCGACTCGCGCGCCGCTCTCTGCACCAACGCCGCCGACTGGCAGGTCATCGCCGGCTACGGCCAGCCGCTGGTCCGCCTGATCCCGCTTGGGAACAATGTGCCCCGCCAGCCCGTGACCGCGCGCGAGCGGCAGGCGGCGCGGGCACGGCTCGGCGCGGATGAGAACGACCTGCTCGTCGGCCATTTCGGCCTGATGGGCGCAACAAAGGGCGTCGAGACGCTGATCGCGGCGGTGGCGGCGCTCCCCCGCGCTCGGCTCGCCTTCATCGGCGCAGCAGCAGGAGCGAGCGACCCTCAGAACGCGGTCGCGGCCGAACGCGCGCGGGCGGCGATCGCAGCGGCCGGGCTGGAGCAGCGCGTGGCGTGGTCGGGGAAGGTTCCGCTCGCCGAGCTGTCGCATCTCCTCCAAGCGTGCGATCTGGTTGTGCTCCCCTACCATGATGGCGCCTCGTTCCGGCGGACGACGCTGATCGCTGCGCTCGCGAACGGCTGTGCGACGATCACGACGGCGCCGCCGCCAGGGTCACGCGCCCTCGCCGCGGTCGCGGGACTGCCGGAGCTCCGCCATGGCGAGAACCTCTGGCTTGTTCCTCCCGGCGACCCGCGGGCGCTCGCCGAAGCGATCCGCTTTCTTGGCGAGCAGCCAGCAGCGCGAGCTCGGCTCGGCGAGGCAGCGGCGCGGGCAGCAGCCGCTTTCGATTGGAAGAGGATTGCCGAGCAGCATCGGCAGCTTTACCGAGAGACGCTCGGCGGGGACCGATATGATTGAGCGGACCGCCATGCAGGCAGAGCGCGCGCGTGTGGTTCGACCCTTTTTCCGTTCGGAGCGCGGCCGCCGTGCGGACGATGGCCGCTAACGCTGCCCCCTCGGCGCTGCAGCGTCCTGCGGCGCAGCGGGCGCGCTCTGGCGCGGCTGCGGCGCGCGCGCTTGATGCCGCGCTCGGCCTAGGCGCAGCACTCCTCGCCCTAGCGCTCTACGTTCGGACACTGCTGCCGACGGTGGGGATCGGCGACACCGCCGAGTTCCAGTATGCGCTGACGACGCTGACGGTACCGCATCCCACCGGCTATCCGCTCTATGTCTTCCTCGGCAAAGCGTTCACTTTTCTCCCCTTCGGCAACGAGGCGTACCGCGTCAATCTGCTCTCTGCCGTCTGCGCCGCCGGCGCGGTGGGGATGGCCTACGTCTTCGCTCGCCTCGTTGGGGCGCGGCCGCTGCCGGCTGCAGTCGGGGCGCTTGCTTTTGCCGTCGCCCCGGCGAACTGGTCGTGGGCGACGATCGCCGAGGTGTACGCGCTCCACGTCTTCTTCGTCGGCCTAGTGTTCGTTCTCTTTGCCCTGTGGGCGGTCGGCCGGGTCGAGCTCTGGGTTGCGGCTTTTGTCCTCGGGCTCAGTTTCGGCAACCACCGCGGCATGCTGCTCGTCGTCCCGGCGCTCGCCGTGCTCTGGTTTGTGGTCCGGCGGCCGCGGCCTCGCGACCTGCTCCGCCGCTACCGGCCCGACTGGCGCGTGATTATCGCCTTTGCGCTCCCGTGGCTGCTCTATCTCTTCATCCCGATCCGCGGCATCCCCGGCTACGACAGCTGGTGGGAGACCCTCAACTACGGCGCCTCCGGCTCGTCGCTGATCGCCCAGATCATTCTGATGAGCCGCGACCCCGTCGTCTCAGCACGAGACTATGTTTTCTCGATGCTGCCGGCACAGTTTGGGCTGCTGACGCCGCTCGCTGTCGCGGGGCTACCGCTGCTCGCCGCCGGCATACCGCGCGGCGGGGTGGTCCCAGCGCGCTGGGCCGCGGTGCTCATCGGCGTCGGCTGGGCTGGCATTCTCGCCTTTCACATCCCCGTTTACGGCGGCGACATCACCGGCTTTATGGCACCGACCTTCTGGATGCTCGCAGCATGCCTTGCTGCCACGCTTGAAGCGCTGGGCCGCGGCGGCGGCGCCCTCCTCAGCCGGGGAATAGCGGCGCGCCAGTCACGGCGCCTCAGCCCGCTCGCCGGAGCGGCCGTCGCGGCGATCGCCTTCTGGGTCGGCCCGCGCGCCGTCGGAGAAGCGAACTTCCCGACCCAGGATTTGAGCGGCCATGTCATGCACGAACTGCGGGCAACCCAATTGCTCGAAGCGCTCGATCCCGGCGCGATCCTCGTCCTCAACGACGATTGGCTTCAGATCTGGCAGCTCAAGTACCAGCGCTACATCGCCGGCGTCCGCCCCGACACGATCGTCATCCACGGCGAGCCGGAGCCGATCCTCCGCGCCGCGCTCGCTGAGGGACGGCCGGGCTATTCGATGAACTACGTGCCGGGCCTTGCTGCCGAGGGGCGGCTGATCCCGGTGCTCGGCTTCTGGCGCGCCCTCGAGCAGCCGGTGAACTATCAGCTGCGGCGCACGAGCGATATCGTCTTCGGCGATGCAATCGAACTCGCAGCGTGGTCGACGATCACCGACACGTTGCAGCCCGGCGGATTGTTTCCGCTCGTGCTGGAATGGCGGGTGCTGAAGGATGTGACAACCGATTACGTGGTCTTCGTCCACCTCCTTGACGCCGCCGAGCGCAGCCCGGCCGGCTGGGACTCGCAGCCGCTGCGGGCAGAGAACCCGACGTCTCGCTGGAGAGCAGGTGAGCGCCACCTCGACCCCCACGGCTTGCTGCTGCCGAAGAACCTGCGGCCGGGCCGCTATATGGTCGAAGTCGGTCTCTATCCGGAAGGGTCCACCGACCGGCTGGTCGCGAAAAGCCCTGCCGGCCCCCCCGCCGACCGCGCGCTGCTCGGCCCCTTCCGAGTCGGGATCGGCACGCCATCGGTCGCGCCGGCGACGCCTGCTCATGTCTCTGTCAGCGGCATGCTCACCCTGATCGGCTACGACCGCTCGGAGCGCACCGACCGCGGGACGCTTCCCGTCACCCTCTATTGGCGCGCCGACGCCGTTATGGACCTCGACTATACCGTCACGGTCCAGCTGCTCGACGGAGCGGGGCGACTGGTCGCTCAGCGTGACAGCCAGCCCCTTGACGGCAGCTACCCAACCACGATCTGGCGCCCCGGCGAGGTGGTCCCAGATCCGCACCGGGTCCCGGTGGCGGCCCTTCCGCCCGGCGATTATCGCCTGATCGCGGCGGTCTATGGCCCTGGCGGCGCGCGGCTTCCCGTCGGCGAAACCGACCTTATCGATCTCGGCCTGGTGCGCCTGCCATGACGACTGCCAAGCGACGGGCAGCCGCAGCCCGACAGGCGCGTCGAGGGCGCCATTGGTCGAACGTCATCCCAGCGATCCTGATCATCCTGCTTGTCGGTGCGCTGCCGCTCTGGCTGCTCGCCGGGCGCGTCGAACTGAGCGAACTGGCCGGCTCGACGGTGGGAGAAATCGCCGTCTCGGCGCAGCCGACGGTCCGCTTCGTCGGCGCAGCAGATGGTCTGCGCTGGGTCGACGTTCGCGCCCGGCCGGCCGAGAGCGCCCCGGCAGCCATCCGCACCACGCTGATCGACGAGCGTCAGCCGGAGCGCCCGGTCGCGCGGTGGACGGTGACCCTTACGGGGCCGGGACCAGTGTGGATGGAAATGCCCCCGATCGCCCGCTCGGCCGGTGTTCCGTATCGCGTCGTCGTCGAGCCGGCCGCACCGGAACAGCCGGAAGTGTTTCTCCGCCTCGTTCTTGATCGGGAAGGGCAGCCTATCGTCGCGGTCCAGCGGTTCTACCGCGTCTCGCCGCTCACGTGGCTTGTCGTCATGGGCTCGCGACTCAGCGAAGCCGGAACGCTGATCCCCGTCCTCGTTGCCGGCGGAGCCCTCATGACGCTGTTCTGTTCGATCTTCGGCCTGCTCCTCTGGCGCTTCGGGTGGCCGGGAGCGCCGAGCTGGACGCTGGTCGGGCTGCTCGCCGCCGCGTGGGGCGTCGTCGCCATCCACGCCGCTGCCTCGGCTCAACTCTGGGCCCAGCTCACCGTCGCCTGGCCGGACGGATGATGAGCGCTGCAGCGTCCCCGCGCACGGTGCCGGCCGAGACGGCGGTGGCGGCGCGCCGGCCGTCGAGCGTCGGCATCATCGCCTGGGCGGCGGTTGGGCTTGTTCTTGCCGGTTTTGCGCTGCGGATCGTCGCGACGGGGGAGCCCTCCTACTGGGGCGACGAGATGGTGAGCGTCACCGTGGCGCGGATGCCCGCCGCGGCGATCCCCGGCTGGCTCGCCGAGAACGACCCCCACCCGCCGCTCTATTACCTCGCGCTCCACGGCTGGGTGCGCCTCGCCGGCGAGCGCGAGCTGGCGACCCGGGCGCTCTCGGCGCTGCTGGGCGCGCTCGCGATCCCGCTCGTCGGCGCGCTCGCCCGGCGGCTGCTCAGCCCGGCTGCCGCGGTTGTCGCGATGACCCTGATCGCCCTGAACCCGCTCCAGGTCGATCAAGCGCGCGACGCCCGCATGTATCCCCTCCTCGTGGCACTCACCCTCGGCGCGACCCTTGTCCTCTGGCGGCAACTCAGCCGGCCAAGCGTCGCCGGCTGGACGGCCTACGCCCTTTTGGGTGCGGCAGCGCTCTACACCCACTACTACGGCGGACTGGCGCTGATCGCCCACGGCCTGTGGGTGCTGACGCTGCTCCCCGCAAACCGCCGCATCGTGCTCCAGTTCGCCGCTGCTGGGGCAGGGATCACGCTGCTCTACCTCCCGTGGCTGCTCCCTGGCCTCATCGTCATTACGGCGTACGAGGGATACGGCTGGGCGACCGGCGAGAGCGGCATCGGGTCGTGGCCGCAGGCAGTGGCACGCTGCCTGCAGGTCTTCCTCACCGGGCCATGGACCCCTGATGCGCCGTGGAACAGCGTCGCCGCCGGTTTCGCGGTAGCGCTCGCTGCCGGCGGAGCGGTCGCCGCCTTCCGCTGTGACCGCCGCGCCGCGCTGCTGCTGACGCTGCTGCTGCTCGTTCCCATCACGATCATCTATGTCGCCTCGCTCCAGCGGCCGCTCTTCATGCCCCGCTATCTGATCATCGCCAGCCCCGCCTTTCTGCTACTTGCTGCCGCCGTGATCGCGGCACTGCGCGGCTGGCTCGCGCCGGCGGGTGTCGCCCTTGCTGCGAGCGTCTTGCTCGTTCAGGGGGTGGGGGTCGACCGCCTGCTCACCGATCCCCGCTATGCCAACGCCGATTGGCGCGCTGCGGCGCGCTTCGTCGCGGCGCGCGAGCGCCCGAATGACGGCATCGTCTACGGTCACGACGGCATGAAATGGCTGTTCGGCTTCTACCATCCTGGCGGGCCTGGGGAGTATATCCCGCCCTTCGCGGGGAAAGAGCGGCGGCAGGAGATCGAGGAAATGCTGCGGCGCTTCACTGCCGTTCACGAGCGCGTCTGGTTCGTGCCGTGGTGGAACAGCGACACCGACGTCATAGTCGAGCGCTGGCTGACGGACAATGCGTATCTCGCGCTCGACCGCTGGATCGACCGCAGTGTCCGACTCCTCCTGTTTGCCTCCCCAAGCGGCACCGCGCCGCTGCAGCCGAGCGGCACCGCCTTCGGCGGCATCCTCCAGCTTGACAGCTGGGCAATCGACCGGACCACAGCGAGCCAAGGCGACGTGCTGCGCGTTGACCTTCGCTGGATGGCGCTCGAGCCAGTCGAGGAGGAGGTTCGCCGGCTGCTCGTGCTCCGCGACCGCGCGGGGCGCCGCTTTGCCGTCAGCGACCGCGCCCCGCGCAACGCCCCGACCGCCGGCTGGCCCAAGGGGCGCGCCTTGACGGACCGGGTCGGGCTGCTCGTTCCGCCGGGAACGCCGGCGGGCGAATATGAACTGGCGGTCGGCCTCTACGCCGCTGCGACCGGCGCGCCGCTCGTCCCGACTGCCCCCGCGCCGGGCGGACTGCTGCGGCTGGGGACTGTTCGCGTCAGTGCCGAGACGCCGCGCTTCGACCCGGCCGCGGTCGATGCCGACCGACCGCTTGCCATTGAGGTGGAGCCCGGCATCCGTCTCGTCGGGGTGAGCGTGGCGCCCGGCCCGCGCCGCCAAGGCGACCGGCTCGAGATCACGACCTTCTGGCAGCCGCTCGCCGACGGGGCCGCAGCGACGATCCGCCTCGGCCTTGCCGACCGCGCCATCGCGAGCCGCGTCGGCGGCCTGCCCGCTGGCGCGGTCGAGCGGCGCGACCTTACGCTGCGCGTTCCGCCAACCCTCCCTCCCGGGCGGTACGCGCTCTGGGTCGCCGGCGAGGGCAGCCGGGTCACCATCGAGACGATCGAGGTTGTGGCGGCGCCCCCTCTGCCGGCCCCCGCGCCGCCTGCCCAGATCATTGAGGCGCGGTTCGGCGACATTGCGACCCTCGTAGGCGCGACGATCCGGCGCGAGGGCGGGGCGACCGAGGTGCGGCTGCTCTGGCAGGCCGAGCGCGAGGTCGACCAGGAACTGGCCGTCTTCGTCCACCTGCTCGACGAGGCCGGCCGGATCGTCGCCCAAGCGGACGGCCTGCCGGCGAACGGCGCTGCCCCGACCAGCCGCTGGACGCCGGGGCTGCGCTTCGACGACATCCGCCGGATCGCCTCGGATGCGCCTGGGCGGATCATCGTCGGACTCTACGACCCCGCGACCCTTGAGCGCGTGCCGACGGGCAGCGGCGACAGCGTGCAGGTTGCGCCGTGACCGCTAGCCGAGCGAGCGGGCATCGCCTAGATTCCGGCCCGCAATGACTGTCGCTCCCCGCGAAACTTCTTGGCCTCGCGCCGCGAGTGTCGCCCCTTCCTTCCAGCGCGCTTTTCCCCTCCTGCTGACGTTCAGCCTCGTTCTGACAGGCGCGAGCGGGCTGATCTATCAGGTAGTCTGGTTCCGCACTCTCGGCTTGACCTTTGGGGTAACGGTTCAGGCGACAAGCGCCGTGCTCGCCGCCTTCATGGCCGGCCTCGCGATCGGCAGCCTCCTGATGGCGCGCTATGGCGGCCGCATCGCCAATCCGTTGCGCGCCTATGCCGTCGCCGAGATCGTCATCGGGCTGGCCGGCTTCGCCAGCCTCTGGGCGCTCGACGCCCTCCAGCCGCTCTACCGCTGGTTTGCGATGACCGTTACCGACTCGCTCCCCGTGCTCACCACCGCCCGCTTTGCGCTCGCTTTTCTGATCATGCTGATCCCGACTACCCTGATGGGCGCAACGCTGCCGCTCGTCGTCAAAGCGACAGCACTTCGCTCCGGGTTCGCGGCGAGCCACGTCGGACTGCTCTACGCGGGCAACACGGCTGGCGCAATTGCCGGAGCGTTCTTCGCCGGCTTTTACCTCATCGGCCTCTCTGGCCTGACAACGACGACCGCGATTGCCGCAACACTTAACCTCGCCGTCGGCGTCGCGTGGCTAGGCGCTTCGCGGGGAAAGCATGCTGCCTCCACCGAAAGACCGCGCGCTGCGGTGAGCGCCTCACGAGACGCTGCCTTTCCGCCGCCCCTCGTTGGAGCCGTCGTTGCCGTCTACGGCCTCTCCGGCTTCATTGCCCTTGCCTATGAAGTGGTCTGGGTGCGGGTGCTGGCCGGCATCTTCCCCGGCACGGTCTACGCCTTCACCCTGATGCTCTGCGCCATTCTCTTCGGGATCGCGGCGGGAAGCTGGCTGATCTCGCCGCTGCTGCACCGCCGCTGGAACTGGCCGCTCATCTTCGCCGCTCTTGAAGGGCTGCTCGGGCTGCTCGGTCTGCTCTCGATCGCTGTCCTCGCCAACGCCTACAGCATCGAGCGAACCGTGCGCGCCTTCGTCGGGCAGCGCGACCCGCTGCTCGGCGAGCCGTGGTTCATGGCAGGCTTCGGGCTCGTCGCGCTCGGTCCGGCCGCGCTGGTAATGGGCGCCCTCTTTCCAGTGGCAGCGAAGATTGTCGGAACGGGGCATCCCGACGCGGGGCGGCGGGTCGGGCTCGTCTACGGCGCGAACGTGCTCGGCGCGATCGCCGGGTCACTGGCAGGAGGCTTGATCTTGATCCCGCTGCTGGGAGCGCAGCGCACCCTCTGGCTGCTCGCGGCGGGCAACCTCCTCGCCGGAGCAGCAGTGCTCGCGTTCGCTCCAGCGCCCCTGAAGCGAAAGGCAGCCTTCGGCGGCGCAGCGGCAGCAGTCGCCCTCGCCGCCGCGCTCCTGACACCCGACTTGTACGGGACCTTGTTCGCAACCATCCCGTGGAACGAGCGCACCATCTGGTATCACGAAGGGCAAGACGCGACGGTACGCGTTGCAGACTCGCTCGCCGACGGAACGCGGGTGCTCTACATCAACAGCGAGCATCAAGGGACCGATCGCGGGAGCGGGCTCCAGTTTCACTATCGGCTCGGCCATCTCGGCTCGCTCCTCCATCCCGAGCCGCGGGACGTGCTGGTGATCGGCATGGGGGTGGGCGCGACGCCGGGCGCTGCCGCGCTCTACCCCGAATCGCGCGTCCGAGTGGTCGAGCTGTATCCCGGCGTCGTCGAGGCGGCGCGCCTCTTTCGCCACATCAACTACGACGTCCACCGCCGGCCGAATGTCGCGATCGAGGTGAACGACGGACGGAATTTCCTGCTCCTCAGCCGCCAAAAGTTCGATGTCATCCAAGCGGACCCCATTCTGCCGACGAATGCCGGCGCGGCCAACCTGTACTCGACCGACTACTACAAGCTGGCCCGAAGCGCCCTGAACGACGACGGGCTGATGGTCCAATGGCTGACGAACACCCTGCCCGGCGCGGCCTATCGGATGCTCTTACGCTCGTTTCTCGACGCTTTCCCCTACGCAACCCTCTGGCATAACGGCGCGATCCTCGTCGGCTCGCCGCAGCCGATTGTGCCCGACCCGGAGGCGATCGCCCGCAAGTTCAACCACCCCGAACTGCGCCAGGCGCTCGCCGCCCTTGGCTATACCAACGCCAGCGAGGTGCTCCGCGATTTCACTGCCGGCCCCGACGACCTGTGGGCCTTCGCGGGGGCCGGTCCGCAGGTAACCGACCGGTTCCCAGCCGTCGAGTACATCCGGACCGTGCCGTTCGAGGGGCCAGGCGCAACGCCGCAGTGGGCACGAGCCGCGCGCTATATCGAGCTGCGCCAGGGGCCGAATGACGGCATCGTCTACGGCGCGGGCGACGTCCGGGAGCGGCTGCGCGAGTATTACCGCGGGACGCTGTCCGAGTTCATCCTGCCGCCGACCGTTGAAGGACGCGAGCGCGCTCTCGAGGCGGACCTCCGCCGCTTTGCCGAAGGCAAGGAGGGGATCTGGCTAGTGCCGTGGTGGCAGAGCGACAGCGATGTGCTCGCCGAGGCGGTCTTGAACGGCAGCGCCTATCTGATTGCAGACCGCTGGCTTGGCGGCGTGCGCGTCCTCCGCTACGCCGGCCCCGCCTCGCTCCCCCTGCGGCCGGCGGATGTCAGCTTCGGGGATACCGTCCGGCTGCGCGGCTGGGGTATCGAGCGCGAGCAGGCAGCGGCGGGCGAAGCCGTTCGGGTAGCGCTCGAGGTCGAGGCGCAGACGGATATCCGCGAGAACATCAAGGCCTCGCTCCGCCTTGTCGATCGCAGCGGCCGGGTGCTCGCGGAAGTCGACCGGCTGCCGCGCAACGCGCCGATTGAGGAGTGGCGGCGCGGTCAGCGGGTCGTCGACCGGATTGGACTGCTCATTCCCCCGGGAACGCCGGCCGGCGACTACCGCCTCGACCTGACCTACTATCGCGAGGCGACGGGCGGACCGCTGCCCGCCGCCGGAGGCGATGCCGCCGGCCGGGTCACCCTTGCCTCGTTCACCGTGCTTCCTGATGCGCGGCCGTTTCCGGCCGGCGCCATCGAGGCGAACACCCCGCTCATCGTCCGCTACGGTCCGGCGCAACTGGTCGGCTACTCGCTCTCGCCGGCAACGCGCCGTCCCGGCGATCTGGTGCCGGTGACCCTCTTTTGGCAGCCGCTCGACCGCGCCGCCCGTCCCCCCGCCCGCCTTCTCTTCGGCGACCCAAGCGCGCCGCTCACCGCTGCGACACTGCCTGCGGGGAGCGCGCGCGAGCCGGGCACAATCGAGCGGGTGGATCTCGCGCTGCGGATCCCGCCGACTGCCGCCGCAGGGCGCTACGGCGTCTGGCTGATCGTCGAGCAGGCAGGGTCGGCGCCGCTGCGGCTTGGGACCGTGCCGCTCATCCCATGGCCGCCCCTCCCTGCCCCGGCGCCGCCGGCGCTGGCAGTCGGCGCGCGATTTGGCGACATTGCCACCCTCGACGGCCTGACCGCGCAGCGTGACAGCGCCGGCCTCCTTCTCGACCTCGTCTGGACGCCCGAACGGGACATCGCGCGCAGCTACCTTGTCTTCGTCCACGCCCTCGATGCCGAGGGACGGATCGTCGCTCAGTCAGACCGGGTGCCGGCAGACGGCGCGGCCCCAACGACAAGCTGGGTGCCGGGACGGCAAGTCGGCGACCGCCACCGCCTTGCCCTCGCCCCTCCGGCCGACGGGGCGATCGCGATCGGCCTCTACGATCCGCTGACCGGCGAACGCGTCGCCGTCGGCGGAGAGAGCGCGGTTCGGCTGCCGCCCCCCTAGCCTCCTCCGCCGGGATACGCTACCGTTCCGCGCGATGTTCAGCCGGGCTCCACGCCGGACATACGGTATGGTGTCCACGAGCACTCTGCTCCGGACGGCCCTGCCGTGGCTGCTGGCGCTCTCACTCATCGCCACCGGCGCAAGCGGCCTCATCTACCAGGTAGTCTGGTTTCGCCTCCTCGGCACGATCTTCGGCGTCACTGTCCAAGCGACAAGCGCCGTGCTCGCTGCCTTCATGGCCGGCCTTGCGCTTGGGAGCTTTCTCGCCGCCCGCGTTGCCGACCGCCTGCGCGACCCACTCCGCGGCTATGGTCTTGTTGAGATCGGGATCGGAATAGCAGGGCTCGCCAGTCTGCCGTTGCTCGACGGGCTGCAGCCGCTCTACCGCTCTACGGCCAGCGTGCTCGGCGAAGGCAACCCGCTCCTGATCGGCCTGCGCTTCGCGCTCGGCTTTCTCGTCATGATGATCCCCACGACCCTCATGGGAACGACGCTTCCGCTGGTCGTGCGGGCATCGGCGCTCCATTCCCCTGCCGTCGCCCGCAACATCGGCCTGCTCTACGCCGGCAACACCTTGGGCGCGATCGTTGGCGCGTTCACCGCCGGTTTCTTCCTGATCGGGGTCTACGGGCTGACGGTAGCAGTTGCAGTCGCCGCCGCCTTCAACATCGGTATCGGGGTGACCTGGGCGGTCGCGGCGCGCGGGCTCGAGCCGTTGGCACCGCCGCCCGAGACGGGCCGCGCCCCGGCGCTGCCAGATCCCCTCCGCCCGAACCAGACGCTCGCCAATGTCGTGCTCGGCACCTACGCCCTCTCCGGCGCCACCGCGCTCGCCAACGAAGTGATTTGGACGCGGGTGCTCTCCGGCATTTTCCCGGGCACGGTCTACGCCTTCACCCTGATGCTCTGCGCGATCCTCGCCGGGATCGCGCTCGGCAGCTGGCTTGTCACGCCTTTCCTCCAGCGCGCCCGCAACTGGGCGCTGGTCTACGCCGGCTGCCAGCTGGGGCTTGCCGTCACTGCTCTTCTGTCGATCGCAACGCTCGCGAGCGCGTTTCAGCTGGAAGGCCTGCTTGGCCAGCTCCTAGGAGTGAGTGGAGGGCTGCTCCTCGAAGAGCCGGCGGTGATGGCGCTGATTGCATTCGCGGCGATCGGTCCAGCGGCGATTGCGATGGGGGTGACGTTTCCCGTTGCAGCCCGGCTCTACGCCTCGACCAGCAGCCGCCTTGGAGACCGGGTGGGCCGAATCTACGGCGCGAACACGCTCGGCGCGATTGCTGGGTCGCTTGCCGGCGGTCTGATCCTCATCCCGCTCGTCGGCGCAGAGCGAGCCCTCTGGCTGACGGCGCTGGGCAACGCCGTCATCGCGCTCCTCGTTCTCGGTGTCGCGCCCGGCCAGCGGCGAGTGCGGGCCGCAATCGCCCTCGCCGGAGCCGTCTCGCTCGCCGGCACGGCGCTGCTGACGCCGAGCCTCTACGCCAAGCTGTCTGCAACCGACCCGCGCGGCGAGCGCACCATCTGGCTTGCTGAAGGGCCAGATGCCACGGTGCGTGTCGTTCGCAATCCGAGCCAGCAGCAAATCCTCTACATCAACAGCGAAGGCCAAGCGAGCGACGATGAGAAGATCCTCAGCTTTCACTACCTGCTCGGCCACCTCGGGCTGCTGCTGCATCCGCGGCCGCGCGACGTGCTCGCGATCGGCCTCGGCGGCGGCGCGACGCCGGGGGCAGCGGCGCTGCACGAGCGCGCCACGGTCACGGTGGTCGAGCTGTATCCCGGGGTTATCGAGGGAGCGCGGTTCTTTCGCGAGGTGAACTTTGGGATCCACGACCGGCCGAATGTGCGCATGATTGTCAATGATGGGCGCAACTTCTTGATGTTCCGCGAGCGGGAGTACGATGTGATCGTCGCCGACATCATTCGCGCCAAGAATGCGGGCGCAGCGAACCTCTACTCTGCCGATTACTACCGGCTCGCTCGCCAAGCGCTGCGCGACGACGGCATGATGGTGCAATGGATCGACGACACGCTGCCCGAATACGCCTACAAACTGATGGTCCGCACCTTTCTCACCGTCTTTCCGGAAACGACCATGTGGTTTAACGGCTCGGTGCTGATCGGCACGAAGCAGCCGCTTCGGCTCGACCGCCTGACCGTTGAGGAGAATCTGCAGCAGCCCGGTCCGCGCCAGCATCTCGCGCGGCTCGGCTTCCACAACAGCTACGACGTGCTCCGCGAGTATGTCGCCGGGCCCGACGAGATTCGCGCCTATGTCGGCGAGGGACCGATTATCACTGACCGCCATCCGTCCATCGAGTTCATGCGCACCCTGCCAACGGACGGCGGCGTCGCCGACTTGCGCTGGGAGCGCGTCGCTCGCTTTGTCGCGGCGTTCGAGGAGCCGACTGACGCCGCCGTCTTCACCCATGCCGGAGTTCGCTGGCAGTTTCACCGCTACCACCGCGAGATGGCTGCCGAATATCAGGCCCCCTGGCCGCTCAATGGACGCAACGCGGAGGTGGCGCGCGAACTGCAGCGTCTGCTCGACCGGCACCGGCGGGTCTGGTATGTGCCGGCGTGGCAGAGCGACAGCGATATCTTCGTCGAGCGGTGGCTTAGTGCCGCCGCCTACCGTGCCCTCGACACCGCACTCGGCAACACGCGCGTTCTGCTCTTCCTGTCCGCGGCTGGCGAGCCCGCTCCTCAGGCGCGCCGAGCTGAGTTCGGCCAGCGCATCCGCTTGACCGCATGGGCTATCGACCGGACAGAACTGGCGCCAGGCGAGTTTGGACGCATCCTCCTCGACTGGGAGACGATCGCCCCGCTCGATGACAACTACAAGACGAGCCTCCGCCTTGTTGATGAGCGTGGTCGGCTGATCGCCGAGGTGAACCGCCAGCCGCGCGATCAGGAGTCTGCCGGGCTCGGCGCCGGCTTCCGCTGGCGCGAGCGGACCGCCCTGCTGATCCCGCCGGGCACGCCGCCCGGCGACTACCGGCTGGAGACGTCGGTCTATCGCGAGGACGACGGCCAGCCTCTTCGGCCGACGGCGGGCGCAGCTGACGGGCGCGTCATCCTCGGCCGACTGACCGTGCGCCCGAGCGACCGCGCCTTCGCGCCAGAAGCGATCGTCGCCGACACCCACCCTCGGCTTGTCCGGGCAGGGCTTCGCCTTGCCGGACTGTCGATCAGCACGCTGACCGCGCGGCCCGGCGACCTTGTCGGCCTAACCACCTTCTGGCAGCCGGTCGAGCCGGACGCAGCGGCGACGCTGAAGATTGTGCTCGGCGAGCCGGCTCGGCCTCTCGCGCAGCTCGATCTCCGCGTCGGCGAAGCCGGTCGTCCTGTCGGCACGGTGCAGCGCCTCGACCGCGACCTGCGCATTCCCCCGGCGACCCCGCCAGGACGCTATGACCTTTGGCTTGCTGACGGCGGCCAACCGGCTTGGCTGGGACGCCTCGCCGTTGTGGCACGCCCCCCCTTGCCACCCCCCTCCCCTCCCGCGATCACCTTGAATGCGCCCGTCGGCGATTTTGCCACCCTCATCGGCGCCACCGTGACGGCGCAGAGCGACCGCCTCGAAGTCCGTCTGGTGTGGCAGGCACGGAAAGAGACCGAGCGCAATGCCACCGTCTTTGTCCACGTGCTTGACGCCGCAAACCGGATCCTGACCCAGTCTGACCAGCTTCCTGCCGGCGGAGCCGCCCCGACAACGGCTTGGCTGCCCGGCCAAGCAATTGAGGATCTCCATCTGCTGCGGATCGGGGAGATCCCTCCCGAGAGCCGCGTCATCGTCGGGCTGTATGACAGTGCCACTCTCATCCGCTTTCCCATCGGGGAAAGCGACTTCGTGGTCCTGCCTTGGCCATCGCTAGCCGGCTGATCAGGGGTCTGCTATAACTCGCGCCTGAATGGAACTCGCGAAGACGCCGGCACGCAGCAGTCTGCTGACAGGAGCGGCTGGGCTCGTCGGCCTGCTCGTCCTCTCCCTCATCCTGAGCGGCGCAAGCGGCCTCATCTATCAAGTCATCTGGTTTCGCGTTCTCGGCCTCATCTTCGGGGTGACGGTGCACGCGACAAGCGCCGTGCTCGCCGCCTTCATGGCTGGCTTGGCGGTCGGCAGCGTTCTCGCCGGCCGCTTTGCCGACCGCATGAAGCGCCCCCTCCTTGCCTACGGCATCGTCGAGATCGCTATCGGGGTCTTCGGGCTCGGCAGCCTGTGGGCATTCGACCTGCTCCAGCCGATCTACAAGGCGCTTGCGCTTTCAGTGACCGATTCCGTGCTGGTGCTCTCGGTCATTCGCTTCGTCCTTGCCTTTCTGATCATGCTCCTCCCCACAACGCTGATGGGCGCCACGATGCCGCTTGTCGTCCGCTCGTCGCTTCTGCGGGCGGGCAGCTTGTCGCGCAATGTAAGTCTCCTCTACGCCGCCAACACCTTCGGCGCAGTGGCCGGCGCCTTCACGTCGGCGTTCTACTTGATCGGCTGGTACGGCGTCACCGCGACGACAGCGATTGCCGCCGGGATCAACCTCCTCGTCGGAGGGCTGTGGATCGCGCTCTCCCTCGCTGCTCCCCGCGAGACTGAAGCTGCGCCGCCGAATGTCGACGCAGTGGCAGAGCTCCGTCCGAGCGAGCGGATCTCCCCCGCAACGGCGCGCTTGGTGCTCATCGTCTACGGCCTGTCCGGCGCGATCGCTCTCGCCTATGAGGTTGTCTGGACGCGTCTCCTCGCCGGGATCTTCCCGAGCACGGTCTACGCCTTCGCGATGATGCTGTGCGCCATTCTCAGCGGGATCGCCCTCGGCAGCTGGGCAGTGAACGGCATCATCACCCGGCGCGCGAACTGGCTGTTCTGGTTCGCCATCCTCGAGGTCGCCCTCGGCCTGACCGCCGTCCTCTCCCTCACCGCCATCGCCCACGCCTATCGCGTCGAGGGGCTGGTGCGCGGCTGGCTCGGCTGGACGGCGGAGACGCTCGTTGTCAACGAGCCGTGGTTCATGCTGGCATTCGCTTTCTTCTGCATCGGGCCGACGGCCTTCCTCATGGGCGTCACCTTTCCCGTCGCGACCAAGCTGTATGCGAGCGGCTTCACCGATGTCGGCCGGCGGGTCGGCACAATCTACGGCGTCAATGTGCTCGGCGCGCTCGCCGGTTCGCTCGGCGGAGGATTGGTCCTGATCCCGCTGCTCGGCGCTCAGCGCGCCCTCTGGGCGCTCGCGATCGGCAACGCCCTGCTTGGGGTTGGGATTCTGCTCGCCACCCCCGAGCGCGTCAGACCGCGCCTCGCTGTCGCTGCGGCGAGCGCGGCGCTCTTTCTCCTGCTCGCGTTCCTCTCGCCCGATGTCTACCGCACGCTCTTCTCGACCGACCCCCAAACAACCGAGACGATCTGGTTCCACGAAGGGCAGGACGCTAACGTCCGGGTAGCGCGCGACCTTGAGGGCAACCTCGTCCTCTTCACCAACAGCGCCGGACAGAACAATGACTCGCGGGCGGAAGCAGTCTTCCACTACCAGCTTGGGCTGCTTGGTCCGCTGCTCCACCCCAATCCGACCGAGGTGCTCGTCGTCGGGCTGGGGGTTGGACAGACCGCCGGCGCAGCGTCGCTCCACCCCGGAACGCGCACCACCGTTGTCGAGCTGCTGCCGGGAGTGATCGAGGCGGCGCCCCTGTTCAGCCATGTCAACTTCAATCTGCATCAGAACCCTGCCGTCACCATCGTCGCCGCCGACGGGCGCAACTTCCTGCTCCTTGCCGGCCAGCGGTTTGATGTCATCGAGTCTGACCCGATTTGGCCCACCCACGCCGGCGCGGCGAACCTCTATTCAGTCGACTACTACCGCCTCGCCCGCCAAGCGCTGAAGGACGACGGCATCATGGTCCAATGGGTAGACGCTTCGCTGCCCGAGCACGCCTACAAGATGATGGTGCGCTCGTTCTACGAGGTGTTCCCCGAAGCGACGATGTGGTATCACGGCACGATCCTCGTCGGCGCGAAAGGGCCGCTGCGGCTCGACTACGACGCGATCGAGGCAAAATTTCAGCATCCCCGTCTTCGGGCAGTGCTGGACGACTTGGGCATTCGCGGGGTCAACGACCTGATGCGCGAATTTGTCGCGCGCCCGGAAGAAGTGCGCGCATTTCTGGGGCCGGGCCCGGTCATTTCGGACCGCTATCCCGTCATCGAGTACATCAACAGCATTCCCTCCGGAACGCTTGGCGCCGACCTGCGCTGGCGGCGCGTCGCCTCCTACATCTCGGCGCGCGAACGGCCCGACGATGCCATTGTTTTCAGCGAAGCGTCGGTGGCCCGACTCTTCCGCTCCTTCCACGCCGCCAAGCTGGCCGAGTACTATCCGCCGAGCGGCGTCGCCGGCCGCGAGAGCGAGGTCGCTGCGGCGCTCAAGGCGCTCCTCGACCGGCATGAGCGGCTCTGGTTCATCCCTTGGTGGCAGAATGAGAACGACCAGTTCTTCGAGCGCTGGCTCAACGGCAATGCCTACCAAGTGTCGAACCGGCTGATCGGCAACATCCGCGTCCACCTCTATGCGAGCGCGCGCGGTGAGCCGGCGCTCCAGCCGTCGCGTCTCGACTTCGGCAACACGATCCGCATTGTCGGCTGGGCGGTTGACCGGCGCGAGCTGAGCGTAGGCGACATCCTTCGCGTGGCGCTCCACGTCGAAGCGCTGCAGGATCTCGACAGTGACGTCAAGATCGCCGTCCGCCTGATCGGGCCGACCGGACAGGTCGTTGCTGCCTCTGACCGGCTCCCGCGCGACGCGCCGACGTCCTCGTGGAAGGCCGGGACGCGCGTCCTCGACCGGATCGGCATCCTCATCCCGCCGGGAACGCCGGCAGGGCGCTATCGTCTCGACCTCGATCTCTACCGTCCAGCGGATGGCAGCCGGCTGGTGCCTGCCGCCCCGAACGCGCCGGGACAGCGCGTCCTTCTTGGCGACGTCACGGTCCTAGAGACGACCCGTCTCTTCCCAGCTGAAGCTGTCGAAGCGGCGGCCCTTTCGAGCGCAACATTCGGCGACGCTGTCCGCCTTGCCGGCTTCACCCTCGACCTCGCTCCGCGCCGGCCGGGCGACGAGATCGAAGCGGCACTCTACTGGCAGCAGCTCGCCGACGGCGCAACGCGGACAGTCCGGCTCGTGGTCGGCAGCCCAGAGCGTCCCGCGGGCGCCGCCGAGCTTGATGTGGGACGGCGAGACAGCCGAGCCGGCACGATCAGCCGCCAAGACGGGCGGGTGCGGGTGCGCCCGGGGACGCCGTCCGGCCGCTATGACGTCTGGATCGTCGACCGGGCGGCCCCCGACAACCGAGAATGGCTCGGCCGCGTCGACATCATCGCGCCGCCGCCCCTGCCTGCTCCCGCTCCTCCTGAGATCCCCCTCGGGGCGCACTTCGGCGAGTTGATCGCCCTCGAGGGGCTTTCGATCCGCCGCGAGGGCGCAGACCTTGCCGTGACGCTGGTTTGGCGCGCGGAGCGCGACGTGCCGACGAACTACGTCGTCTTTGTCCACTTGCTCGACGAGCGCGGAACGATTGTGGCCCAGTCGGACCAGCCGCCGGCAGCAGGCGGAGCGCCGACCGGCGGATGGCTGCCCGGCCAACGCATCGGCGACCTCCACCGTCTCCGCGCCGACCCTGCCGGCGCGCGCCTTGCGGTTGGGCTTTATGACCCCCGAACCGGGCAGCGGCTCCCGACCGCCGAAGGCGATGCCGTCGTGCTCCCGCTCCCCTGACACCGCTCGCCGGGTCGGGAGCAGCGCGCTGGCCGCGGAAAGGCGCGCTGTTGCCGGGCGGAGCGCCGTCTGGTACAGTTCGGCAACGAAAGACATAAACCGGAATGCCAGGAGCGTGCCTGGCCCGGGTCCGGGACCGGTCTTTCCCCCACACCCACACCTCCGGGAGGAGCTGCTCCTTGGCGTTGCAAGACAAAACCCTCACCTGTCGAGATTGCGGCCACCAGTTTGTGTTCACCGTCAGCGAACAGGAATTCTTCTTCTCCAAAGGGTTCCTGAACAACCCAAGCCGCTGCCAAGACTGTCGAGCGAGCCGCAAGGCGCGAATTGCTGCGCAGGCGGCCTCGGGAGGCGCCGGCCCGTTCTCAGGAACTAGGGTGACCAGCAACGGGAGGCGCGAATACACACGCGCAACCTGCTCCTCCTGCGGCGGCGAAGCGCTGCTCCCCTTCACTCCACGCGGGGACCGGCCCGTCTATTGCTCCGACTGCTTCGACCAAGTGCGCTCTTTCCGCTGAGCTCTGCTCTTCTTCGGTTCTGATCGCCTTGGCCCGCTTCTAGCGGGCCATTCTCATCGCCGCAATCAGTCGGGTATTATTTGAAAGACCAGGGCAGCAGATGGCAGCTCGCCCGTTTGACGGAATGAGCGCTGCCCTTTGCGCAGCCCCGGCAGCGATCAGTCGATTCAGGAGGGTTATGGCTAAATCAGAGACGATTGAAGTTGAAGGGACAGTCGTCGATACCTTGCCGAACGCGATGTTTCGTGTCCGGCTGGCGAACGATCACGAAGTGCTCGCTCATGTTTCGGGAAAGATCCGAAAAAATTACATCCGTGTCCTGCTTGGAGACCGCGTTCTCGTCGAACTTTCTCCGTATGACCTGACCCGGGGGCGGATCACCTATCGATTCAAGTAAGTCAGCGGATCACTACCATCTCCTGCCCGTCAGCAGTCATGAGGCGAACCCCGCGCTCCGGGATGTAAAGCCCGACCGCGACGGTGCCATCGAGGGGGACCTCCCCGATCCAGCGCCGCTCTCGAACTGTTTCTCCCACTGACCAGAGCGCAAACGGATAGTTTCCCCTGAGGGGGGCGCCATCAGCTTGGCGAACGATCTGCCCAGCAGCGTCACGGACGTGAACAAAGGCATGGATCGGCTCCCAAACCGGCTGGCGAAGCTGCCAGACGAGGTCGAGACTGTCGCCGGCGCGCGCCGCCTCGAGAAGCGCTACCCGGCCGTCGAAGAGCGCAATCCCTTCTTCCGGCGGGCGGACTGGACCCGGCACCCGCAGGCGCGCTGCCGTGAACGCGCTCGCCGGGCCGCCGTTGAGAGGCAGACGTTCAAGGTCAGCGAGCAGGTACCAGCCGATATCGATCTGGTACACCCCGGGCAGCGCATCGCGCGGCAGGCGCAAGCGATAGGGGTCGGCGACCGCCACGCCGCGCTGCCAACTCGTTGTTGGGGCGAAGCCGCCGCCGGGCTGATTATCTTGCTGGGCGACCCGCCGCCCAAGCGGATCAAGGAGATGGACGAACACGGTGTATCCCTGGTCGACATCGCGGAGGAGCTGCCAGTGCAGCGTCAGGTCGATCACTGCTCCCCCGCTCCCCGCCGCGTCTGCCGCTGGCGCCGGGTCGGCTCGGCGCCCTCCCACGGCGAAGGTAATCCCTTCCAGCAAGAAGGTCTCGCCGAAGCGCGCAGTCCGCTCGATCAGAGGGCGCGGCGCGGCGTGGGGGCTCGCGAGGACGACGTCGCCAGCGCGGTGCCACTCCTCAGGACGCAGCGCAACGTCGACGCGATAGCGTCCTGCCGGCGCCCCATCCGGCAGCCGTAAGACCCGGAGGTCACGCACGAGCTCATTGCGGTGCCACGCCTCGGTGGTGCTGGTCGAGAAAATCGGGCGGCTCCACTTCTCAGCGACCGTCTGCCCAGCAGCGTCGACGAGACGCATGCCGAAGCGGCGGTCGGAGGGCGCTTCTTCAGCAGCAAGCCAAAAGAGTTCCGCCTCGGCAAACGCGCCGCTCGCTCGGAGCCGGCCTCCCGCAAGCGCAACCGGCGTGTCCGGCACAGGCGGGATCGCTGTCCAGGCGGCTGCCGCCGCGCTCTGCACCAGCCGGAGCGCGATCGTCAGGGCAAGGAGGCCGCTCCCCAGTGCGACCACACCCCGCCGCCCCGCCACAAGTGCCATCCCGAGCCCAAGCCCGCCGAGGGAGAGCGCGAGGCAGAAGAGGCGAAGGGGTGTCGGCCCGAATGCGACCTCAACAACGTGAGTTCCGGGGGGGAGGTCAACGGTGAGCAGCCCGAGGGGAGTGCTCGGCCGGGGCTCGACCGGTCGGCCATCGACGGTCGCCCGCCAGCCGGGAAAATAGAAGGCGTGAAGGCGCAGCGGCGCAGGACGGTCGGCGGTCGTCTCCAGCCGCAGCGAGAGCGGGCCCGCGGCCACGACCGCCGCCCCCACGGCCGGATCGTCCTTCGTGCCGACGGGCGGCGCGAACCCTTCGGTGGGCGGAACGAAGCCTGCCCGCGCCCACACCGGCAGATACTCGGCGGCGGTCGTTGTTCCGATGATGCCGCTATCGTGCTCGAAGCGCGCGATTGTGGCGACAGAGAGATCCTCGTCGCGCGGCCAGAGCGGCGGGGGGTCGATGGTGGCCACCCCCGCAGCGATCAGCAGGAGCGCGCCGGCAAGCCCCGCCACCCACCGCGCCGGGATGGGAAAGAGAGCGAGCGCGCCGGTCAGCAGCGCGGTCCCGAGAGCGGCGAGGCTGAGCAGCCGCGTCGGGAACTGAACGTAGGCGACAAGCGGGATCGCGCTCCACACCCATGCCAGCAGGCTGGTCAGCAGCGCGCCGAAGAGCAGCGTCAGCAGTGCGCCGAACGCGATGCCGAGGCGCCGCCCGCGGGCCCAGGGCCAAGCGAGCAGGCCGAGGAGCGCAAGGGTCGTCTGAACAAGCCCAAAGCGGAAGGGCGACTGTGCATACTCATGAAACAGTTCCGTCGCAACCAGCTCATCCAGTGCGTTGAGATGCTCTTCCGGGCGATAGGCGGGGGTATTGAAGTTGCCGGTCGAGACGAAACGGTTTTCCGCGAGCGCTGGCAGCCAGTAGGCCGCGCCGACAACGAGCGCGAGCGCAAACGCCCCGCCAACCCGGGCAAGCGCCTGCCGGCGGCCCGATGCCGACCATGCCGCCGCTATCCCAAACAGGAGCGCGAGCGGAGTGAAGAACAGCGCGATGACATTGTGCGCGAGGATCAGCCCGGCCCACCAGAGCGCGGCAAGCCCGACATGGGCGCGGCTGCCGAGGGCGGCGCGACGGAGCGACCACAGCGTGAGGGGGAGAAAGGGAAACGCCCAGCATTCGGAGAGGATCGCGCGGACGTAGGTATCGATCAGATGATAGGGGGCATACATGAAGCCGACCGCCGTCAGCCACCCTGCCCACCGCGAGCCGAAGAGGTCGCGCCCGAGAAGATACGCCCCGATCCCGGAAAGAACGAGCGGCACTGCCAGTGCCGCCTTCGTCGCATCGACATAGCCCAGCCCGAGCAGATGCCCTGCCAAGGCGGGGTAGTAGGAGAGCGGCGGATAGAAGCTCAGCAGGGGATAGCCATATCCTGAGGCAAAGTCTGGAAACCACCCTGGGAACAGCTCGCCTTGGCGGGCGAGCCGGTCGAGCGCAACGAGCCGCAACAGGTGATAGGTCCCGTCGTGGGAGGAGAGGAAGCGGAAGCGTGTCAGCGGCCAGACGGCCGGCAGCGCCGCGAGCGTCACTGCCAGCAGCCAAATCAGCTGGGAGGCTGCCGGCTGGAGCGCGCAGAAGAGCGAGCGACGCGCCAGCAGGGCAACCGGACGAACCGCCGCACCGCGAGGAGTCATCGCGGGGATGCTAGGTGCGGTCTCCGTGACCGTCAACCAACTCGCTTGCGCCGCGAGAGAATCGATCCTGCGGGAGCGTCTGCGCGGGAGGGACGGCATCCCGAGAGCGGCGCGGCCGCGGCGGGCACCGCCGTCAGGGCGCGAGACGCTCGACCCGCCAGCCGTCGCCCTGACGCACGTAGCGAAGCCGGTCGTGGAGGCGGTTCGGACGGCCTTGCCAGAACTCGTAGCGCGCGGGCAGAAGCGCGTAGCCGCCCCAGTGGGGGGGCGGCTCGATGAGGCGGATCCCCGGCTCCTGAGCGGCGCGCTCCAGTTCGCGCTCGAGCCACGCGCGGTCGGGGATAACCCGGCTCTGGGGGGAGACCCACGCGCTCAGGCGGGCGCCTTCGGGACGGGTCTGGAAGTAGGCTCGCGTCATCTCACGCCCCACGCGCTCCACCCGGCCGCTCAGCCGCACTTGGCGCTGCAGTTCGGGCCAGAAGAAGACCGCCGCAGCGCGGGGATTGGCCTCAAGCTGACGGCCCTTGTCGCTCTCGTAATTGGTGTAGAAGATCACTTTCCCCTCGTCGAGCGATTTGGCGAGGACAACGCGCGCAGCTGGGTCGCCATCGCTGCTGGCCGTCGCGAGGGTGAAGGCGTTCGGCTCGGGAAGACCGGCCCGGATCGCGTCGGCTATCCAGCGGCAGAGCTGCTCGTGAGGGTCGGCGGCGACCGACGATTCATCTAGCGGCGTATCACGATACTCGATCCGCAGCTGCGCCAGCGCAGTCGAGAGAGGAGTTTCCAGAACGCCCTCCCGGCGTGGGGTCCGCGAAAAGTGTAGCGCGCCCGCGCCAGCGCGAGTGGTCCTCTGCGCCGAAGCTCCCTATACTCCGGGCGCGCCGCGCCGCGGCAGCTTGGTGTTCCGCCGGCGAAGGGACGTGATGACCACTGCCCTGCAATCGATTGCCCGCCCCCTCGCCTCTCGCGCTGCCCGCCCTGCCGTCCTTGCTGCCCTGCTCGCCTTCTCGCTGCTGCTGACGGGCGCAAGCGGCTTGATTTACCAAGTCGTCTGGTTCCGCGTTCTTGGGCTCATCTTCGGCGTTACGGTCCACGCCACCAGCGCCGTGCTTGCCGCCTTTATGGCGGGTCTTGCGATCGGCAGCTTGCTCGCTGCCCGTATCACCGACCGCCTCAAGAACCCGCTGCTTATCTACGGGCTCGTTGAGATCGTGATCGGGGCGCTCGGCGCTGTCAGCCTCCCTGCGCTGGGGCTCCTCCAGCCGCTCTACCGCGCCCTTGCGCTCCAGCTGCCCGAAACCCCACTCCTCGTCACGACTGTCCGCTTTGTGCTCGCTTTCGCGATCATGCTGGCGCCGACGACGCTGATGGGCGTGACCCTCCCGCTCGTCGTCCGCGCCGTTGTTCAGCAAGCCGGCAGCCTCTCCGGTGCCGTCAGCTTTTTGTATGGGGCGAACACCTTCGGCGCAATCGCCGGCGCCTTCCTTGCCGGCTTCGTCTTCATCGGTTCGTTCGGCGTTCCGGCCACGGTGGGAATCGCCGCCGCATTCAACCTCGCTGTCGGCGCGCTCTGGGTGGCGCTGGCGCTCGGTCCGCTCCGTCCTCCGGCCGCAGACGATGCCGCCGTGGCGCATGCCGTCTCTGCCGAGGCGCCGCGTTTTCGCGTCTCGCCCACGGTAGCGACGACCGTGCTCGCTGCGTACGGCCTCTCGGGGTTTGTCGCGCTCGCGTACGAGGTTGTCTGGACGCGCGTACTGGCCGGCATCCTTCCCAGCACCGTCTATGCTTTTACGCTGATGCTCTGCGCGATCCTTTCGGGGATTGCGGTCGGCAGCTGGGCGATCAACCCCCTGCTGAAGCGGCGCGCCAACTGGGTGCTCATCTTTGTCGGGCTCGAGATCGCCATTGCAGCGCTCGCCCTGCTTTCGCTCGCGTTTATGGCGCAGGCAACGCGGCTGGAGGCGTTCTTCCTCCGCGGCGCTCCTGAAGGCGCGTATCTGCTCGGGCGTCCCCAGTTCATGATCCCCTTCACCTTCGCAGCGATCTTTCCGGTCGCGTTCCTGATGGGGGTCACCTTCCCCGTCGCCGCCCTGCTCTACGCCGCAGGACGCACCGATGTCGGCCGCCGGATCGGCTCGGTCTATGGGGCGAACGTGCTCGGCGCGGTCAGCGGCTCTCTTGCGGCCGGCCTTGTCCTGATCCCGCTCTTGGGCGCGCAGCGGACGCTCTGGCTGCTCTCGCTCGGCAATATCCTCGCCGGCCTCGCCGTGCTCTTCGCCGCCCGCCCGCCATGGCGGCTGCGCCTCGCTTTCACGGCGGTCGGTGCGGCGGTGCTCCTTGTCGCCGCCGTCGCGTCGCCAAATCTCTACGTCGCGCTTTCCGAAGGCGAAGCGCGGGGGCTGCGCACAATCTGGCTGCATGAAGGACAAGACGCGACTGTTTCCGTCGTCCGCGCGCCCGATACGCGGCTCTACCTGAAGGTGAACAGCCAAGGCATGGGCGCCGACGGCGGGCCGCAAGCACGCTTTCATCACCGTCTCGGTCACCTTGGACCGCTGCTCCATCCCAATCCGCGCGAACTGCTGATCATCGGTCTCGGCGTGGGAGCGACCGCGGGCGCCTCCGCGCTTCACCCGGGCCTCCATGTCACGATTGTCGAACTCGTGCCCGGGGTCGTCGAAGCGGCCGAACTGTTTCGAGCGGCGAATTACGATGTCCTGCGCCAGCCGAACGTCTCGCTGGTCATCGACGATGGCCGGAACTACCTGCTGCTCACGAACCGGAAGTTCGACATCATCGAGTCGGACCCCATTCTGCCGCGCAACGCGGGGGCGGCGAACCTCTATTCCGCAGATTTCTACCGGCTTGTGCGCGGGGCGCTCAAAGACGACGGGATGTTCGTCCAATGGGTTGACCCGACGCTTCCCCCTGCCGCCCACCGCATGATGGTCCGCACCTTCCTGCAGGAGTTTCCGGGAGCGACGATGTGGGAGAACGGCGCGATCCTCGTCGGCTCGCGTGAGCCGGTGCGGGTGACGCCGGAGCGGCTGAACACCCGCCTCCAGACATTCCCGCTCGCGGCGGCGCTCGAAGCAGCCGGCCTGAGAACGGCGGATGACCTCCTCCGCGGCTATGTTGGGGGACCGCGTGAACTCGCCTTCTACGCCGGCGCAGGGCCGGTCATGACTGACGCGAACCCGTACATCGAGTACTACCTCTCGCTGCCGAGCGGCGGCTCTGTCCCTGACCTGCGGTGGCTCCCCGCCGCGACCCACCTCGCGCACGCGGCGCGGCCCGGCGACGGCATTGTTTACGGCAATCCCGCCTTCAAGCCGCTGCTGACAGCGCTGGCGGCCCCGCCTCTGCCGGACATCGTTTTGCCGGCCGACGCGCCGCTCGATGCGGCGACCGAGGCAACCCTGCGCGACTTCGCCGCGAAAGGACGCCTCTGGTTCATCCCGACGCCCGGCAGCGCGCGCGACGAGCAGCTGATCGCCATGCTCAGCCGACTGAAACGGCGTGTCGAAGACCAGCAGCACGCCCTTGTGCGGATGCTGCTCTTCGACGAGTGATCGTCAGGCAGTCAGGTCGAGGCGGCGGACGCCGATCACGACGGCAACGAGAGCACAGAGCGAGAGGGTCGTCCAGCGCGCTGCATTCGCCGGACCGCTCACGGGGAGCAAGATCAGTTCGCCGGGTGGCAGCAGCAGAACGCCGACCCAGAGCAGGAGCTGGCCGAGCGCAGCGAGCCCGGCAATCGCCGCCGTGAGCAGGAGCGCAACCCGCCCCACCCCGCGGAGGACCAGCCACCCGATCGTCAGCACGGCGAGGAGCACCGCGACCAGTCCGAGCGTGCGCGGCACCCCCTCGCCAAAGAGCGGCAGGTCGAAAATGACGGCAAAGCCGACAAACGCGGCAACTGTCGCGGAGAGCAGGATAGCCGGACGAACCAGACGCGCCGCAAGCGGACCAGCCGCTAGAACAAGCGCGGTCCAGCCGGCGAGGATGACGAACTGGCCTGCCCACGTCGCGGGGAGCGGCGGCAGGACCGCCGGCAAGACGACCACGCCGAGCAGGACCAGCCCCAGCCCCGCCACCCCAAGCAAGCGGCGGGAGGGACTCACCGCCGCTCGACCCCGAAGCGAGGAGGGATCACGATTGAGACGCCGACCCCTGCCCCGGAGGAACAGGGTCGCGGAAGCTGAGCAGCTTGAGGAACCCGCGGACAAAGAGCGCTGCTACGACAAGCGTCGTGACGAGGAAAATAGCGACGAAGATGAGATCCATTCTTGCCCACCGCTCACGAGATGACCGGCATCGCCTTGCGGTTTGCCGGCCAGCACCCTATTGTAGCGGGGAGGACGTGCCGCTCACGGGGCGAACCGTCGCCTCCACGCTCGGCCGGGTCACCACCCCGCGCAGCCGCGCCAGATGCTCGGCGACCACCTCGGGCGGAGAGAGCGCGATGACCAGCCGCGCCGCGAGCAGCACAATCGTGAGGTCGTCGACCACGCCGAGACCGAGCAGACCGATCAGGAAATCCGGAACAAAATCGAGGGGTGAGAGCAGCAGCGCGAGTGCCGCAGGAACGACGAGCTTGGCGGAACGCGGGACGCGCCGATCCCAGAGCAGCCGCCAGATGAGGCGAGCGAGCGTGATCGCCTCAGCGAGGACAGCGAGCGGCGGCACAGTGAAGACCGGCGGCACGGGCGCCATTTTCCTCCCTCGCCAAGAAGTGTACCATGGCTAATCAGCTCGCCGGCCGAGTAACGCTCGTCTTCGGGCAGGACGACTACCGCGTCGCCCAGCGCGTCCGCGAACTGAGCGCTCCGTCAGAGCCAGCCCTCAGCGATCTCAACCGCGCGGTGATCGCTGGCGAGAAGCTGACTGTTCCGGAACTGCGCGGGCACCTCGACACGCTTCCCTTTCTTAGCGACCGCCGGGTCGTAGTCATCACCGGCCTGCTCGAGCGGTTTGAGGAAGGCGACCGGAGCCAGCGCCGCCGCGCCGAAGCGGAGGCGTTTCTCGAGGCGTTTGCGGCGATGCCCCCGACCACGTTCGCCGTGCTCGTGGGCGGTGACCTTCGCCCGAAACGCAACCCGTTGGTCGCCGGCCTTGCAGCGGCCGGGGCGACACTCGAGCGCTATTTTCCCCTCCGTCCACACGAACTGACCGCTTGGATTCAGGCGCGGGCACGCACGATTGGGCTCCATCTGTCAGCTGCGGCGGCACGCCGCCTCGCCGCCCTTGTCGGACCGAACCTGTGGGTGCTCGCGAGCGAACTGGACAAGCTCGCCAGTTGGGCCGGAGGCGCTCCTGTCGACGAGGAGGCGATCACGCTCCTGACGGCGGCAGCGCGAGAGGAGAATGTCTTTTCGCTTGTCACTCACCTCGTTGCCGGCCGGACCCGCGAAGCGATTCGCGACCTTACCGAACTGCTCGAGAGCGGCGAGTCGCCTTTCGGCATCCTCATCATGCTCCAAAACCGGCTCCGTCATGTCTGGCTTGTCCACGAACTGATTACGGCCGGCGTCCCCGTGCAGCGAGTGAAGCTGCAGGCTGGCCTCGGCCAACTGCCCGAGCCGGTCTTTCAGGAGACGGTCGATCTCGCGACGCGGCTCTCCAGTTCGGAGCTTCGGGCGATGCACCACCACCTGCTCGCGACGGACGAGGCGATCAAAACCGGGAAGTGCGAGCCGCGGCTTGCCCTCGAACTCCTTGCTCGAACCTTCGCCGCAACGTCGTGAGGAGCAGCGCGCATCGGCGCTGCCGGGAGAAGGGCGCTCCTAGTGCAGCACGCGGAGAACGCCGACCACACGGCCTTGGATCTCGACATCCTCGGCCGGGAAGTAGAGCGGCTCCATCAGCGCGTTGGCGGGCTGCAGCTTGACCCGATCGCCTTCCTGATAGAACTTCTTGAGGGTCGTCTCCTTCTGGCTCTTGATCCAGGCGGCGACCATCTGGCCATTTTCCGCCGTCTGCGCCGGCTCCATCAGAACGATATCGCCATCGCCGATGAGGGCATCGATCATCGACTGCCCTTTGACGCGCAGAGCGTAGACATTCGGCCGGCCGCGAACGATCTCCTCGGTCAGCTCGAGCACTTCGCTCGTATCGATCGTCTGCCACGTCTCTGACGCCGGCACCGGAATAGGCGTCCCGGCAGCGATCTGGCCGAGGATAGGAACCCGCACTAGCTTGCGCTGCTCCGCTTTGCGATCCATCAGGTCAATCCCGCGCGAGACCTCGGGATCGCGCCGCAGATATCCCTCCCGCTCCAGCAGCTTCAGGTTGTAGTCGACCACCGAGGTGGAGCTGATCCCGCAGCCGCGGCAGATATCACGAATGCTCGGGGGATACCCCATTTCATCGGTATACTGCCGGACGAACTCTAAAATCTTCCGTTGCCGCTCCGACAGGCGCATGGCAACCCTTTCTTTGCGAACGTCTGTTCCGAACTAATGCTATCATCGCCCGCTCCTCCCGTCAATCGACGCCCCCTCTTCGAGTATGATGACGAGAGAGCAGGCGACGATCGAACGGTCTTGCCTTTCCGCGCTTGAGGAGCGCATCGTGATCTGTCCGACCTGTCGACGGGAGACCCCCGCCGACCGTCCTTTCTGTCTGAACTGCGGCGCTGTCCTTCCCGAGCTCCCGCCTCACCTCGAGCGCGAGGGGATGTCGCCCGGCGCCCGGGCCGCCCTCCTCACCATCGGCGGAGGAGCGGCCTCTCTCTGCCTTCTCTGCGCAGGGCTTATCGTGGTTACTGAGGTGCCTGACCTCGTGGGATTAGTGCTCAGCGCTCTCCTCGCCTTGATTCCCACCGCGATCTATGTCTCGCTCGTGCTCTGGGTCGACCGCTATGAGCATGAGCCGGCGCGGCTGCTCTTCTTCGCCTTTTTCTGGGGAGCAGTGGTCGCCGTCGTTTTCTCCTACGTCTTCAACTCGATCGTCGCCCTCATCGCCGCCCAAGTTGTCGGCACTGACGGCGCTGAGATCGCGACCGCTGTCCTCTCGGCGCCCGTCGTCGAGGAAGCCTTCAAGGGAGTTTTTCTTCTCTTGCTGATGCTCCTGTTCCGCCACGAGTTCGACAACATACTCGACGGCATTGTCTACGGCTCGATCGTCGGGCTCGGGTTTGCAATGACCGAAAACCTCATCTACTTCGGCCGTGCCTACGCTGAAGGAGGACTCGCCGACCTCGCCTTGATCGTGGTGCTCCGCGCGATCCTCGGCGGATTCAGCCATGCTCTCTACACTGGCACCATCGGAGCCGGGCTCGGGCTCGCGCGCGAATCGCGCCGGCTCGCCGTCAAGCTCATTGCCCCCCTTGCCGGCTATCTCCTTGCGGTCGGGCAGCACGGCGCTTGGAACCTGATCGCCGGCGCCGTTGTTCCGGCCATGCTGCCGCCCGAGACAGCTGCCTGGGTCTATTTCTGCCTCGTCGCCCCCGTGCAGACGGTTGTCCTGACTGGCCCCGGCCTGCTTACCCTCGCCATCATTGTGCTGATCACCTGGCAGCGCGAGGCAGCGATTATTCGTCAGATGCTGCTGCCGGAAGTGGAACAAGGGCTGCTCTCGCGAGAGGACTACCAGATCCTCTCCTCGAGCCGGCGGCGAATTCAGAGCCTGTGGGCCACCCTCCGCAACGACGGCTTCGTTGCGCTTCTCCTTCGCCGCGACTACATCAACGCGGCGACGGAACTCGCCTTCCGCAAGTGGCATCTTGCGCGGGGCGAGCGCCCCAAGCGCGGCCAGCGCTTCACCCCGGAGGAGCAGTATCGAGAGAAGATCCGCCGCCTTCAGGCGCGGCTTGCGCTCCAATAACCGTGCCGGCTACAGCCCCGCGGCTGCGATCTTGACCGCAAGATCGCCCACGCGACAGCTGTAGCCCCATTCGTTGTCGTACCAGGCGACCACTTTGACCATTGTGCCGCCGATCACCATTGTGCTGAGACCATCGACAATCGAACTCGCCGGATGGCCCTTGAGGTCCATGCTGACGAGCGGCTCTTCGGTATAGGCGAGGATCCCCCGCAGCTTGCCCTCGCTGTGCTCGCGCATTGCCCGGTTCACCTCGTCAACCGCGACGTCGCGCTTCAGTTCGGCGACGAAATCGACGAGCGAGACGGTCGGCGTGGGGACGCGAATGGCAAAGCCGTGGAATTTCCCCTTCAGTTCGGGGATGACGAGCGAGACAGCGCGCGCCGCGCCGGTCGTTGTCGGCACCATGTTGAGCGCAGCAGCGCGGGCGCGCCGCAGGTCGCGGTGCACACTGTCGAGAACTCGCTGATCGTTGGTATAGGAGTGGATCGTCGTCATCAGCCCCTTTTCGACGCCGAAGCAATCGTTCAGCACTTTGACGACCGGGGCGAGACAGTTCGTCGTGCACGAGGCGTTCGAGATGATGTGATGACGCGCGGGGTCATACTGATCGTCGTTAACCCCGAGCACGATCGTAATATCTTCATTCTTCGCCGGCGCGGTGATGATCACCTTCTTCGCGCCGCCGCGATCGAGGTGCGCGCGCGCTTTCTCCGCATCCTCGAACAGTCCCGTTGACTCGATGACGATTTCAACGCCGAGATCGCGCCAGGGGATCGCGCCGGGATCCCGTTCTGCGAAAACGCGAACTTCATGGCCATTGATCGTGATGCTGTTCGGGCCGGCCTCGACTGTACCGTTGAAGACGCCGTAGTTGCTGTCGTACTTGAAGAGATGGGCATTGGTTTTGGTATCGGTGATGTCGTTGATCGCAACGACCTCGAGCGCGCTGCCATGCTGCTCGAGGATCGCCTTCAGAACGAGCCGGCCGATCCGGCCAAACCCGTTGATCCCGACTTTCGTCGTCATTGACGTTCCCTCCGGAGGTTGTAGAAGGCGGCCGTCCCGGCGTAGAGAGCGCTTCTGCCAAGCTCTTCTTCGATCCGAAGAAGCCGATTGTACTTCGCAACCCGCTCACTCCGCCCCGGCGCGCCGGTCTTGATCTGGCCGGCGCCAGTCGCCACGACAAGATCGGCAATGAACGTGTCTTCGGTCTCGCCGGAACGGTGCGAGACGACGGCGGTCCAGCCAGCCCGCTTCGCCATCTCGATTGCGGCGAGGGTCTCAGTCAAGCTGCCGATCTGGTTCACCTTGATCAGAATGGAATTTGCCGCCTGCTCTGCGATGGCGCGCTGAAGGCGGGTGGTGTTGGTGACGAGGAGGTCGTCGCCGACCAACTGGACCTGATCGCCGAGACGCGCCCGCAGCTGCCGCCATCCTTCCCAATCATCCTCCGCAAGCCCATCTTCGAGCGAGATGATGGGAAACTGGCGGCACCATTCTTCCCAAAGCGTCACCAGTTCCTCGGAGGAGAAGTCTTTGCCTTCCTTGCGCAGCCGGTAGCGCCCCTCCTCATACAGCTCCGTCGCCGCGGCGTCGAGAGCGAGCATCACCTCATCGCCGGGGCGATATCCCGCGCGCTGGATCGCTTCGAGCACCAGCTCGATCGCCTCGCGGTTGGAACGGACGCTCGGAGCGAAGCCACCCTCATCCCCAACCGCCGTCGCCATCCCCTTCGACTTCAAGAGGGCTTTCAAGCTGCCGTAGATCTCGGCGCCGGCGCGCAGGGCGTCGCTCCAGCTGGACATGCCGAGGGGGACGATCATGAATTCCTGAATATCGGTCGACTCCCACTCGGCATGCCGACCGCCGTTGAAGATGTTCATCATCGGCACCGGCAGCGTGCGCGCACTGACCCCCCCGAGATACTTATACAGGGGGAGAGCGGCATACTCGGCGGCGGCAACAGCCGTCGCGAGCGACACCCCGAGGATGGCGTTCGCGCCCAGATTCGACTTGTTCGGGCTGCCGTCTAGTTCGAGCAAGGTGGCATCGAGACCGGCTTGGTCGGTGGCGTGGCGGCCGATCACGGCCTCGGCGATCGTCTCATTGACATTGCGGACAGCCCGGGTGACGCCGGCGCCGCGATAGCGAGCGGGGTCGCCGTCGCGCAGTTCGACCGCCTCGTGGGCGCCAGTGCTGGCACCGGAGGGAACGGCCGCCCGGCCGAGCGAGCCGTCGGCCAACTCGACGTCGACCTCGACAGTCGGCGTGCCACGAGAGTCGAGGATCTGCCGAGCATGCACTCGGACGATCGTATCCACCGGTCCCTCCACCGCAAAAACCGGAACTGAGCGGTTGGCGTTCTTAACTCTGACGGCTCACGGCGCGGAGACGCAATGCCGACGCGCACGAGAAGCCGGCGGATTGTACCATAGGGCTGTCTGGTCTTCTGGAGCGGCAATGCGGTGTCGAATGATCGCGGTTATTGGCGACAGTCTCTGCGACGCGGCGACCGCCGCTACAGCGGAGGAGGTTGGTCGGCGGCTAGCCGAAGCGGGCGTCACGGTCGTGTGCGGCGGGCTCGGCGGGGTGATGGAAGCGGCCTGCCGGGGAGCAAAGGCAGCAGGCGGGCAGACGGTCGGGATCCTGCCGGGTGACCGCGCCAACGATGCCAATCCGTTCGTCGACATCGCGATCGTCACGGGAATGGGCGAAGCACGCAATGTGCTCGTTGTCAAGTCGGCAGACGGCGCAATCGCAGTCGGGGGCCGCTACGGCACCCTCTCTGAGATCGCATTGGCGCTGAAGCTCGGCAAGCCGGTAGTGGGCATTCGGTCGTGGCAGTTGGCAACCGCCGCTGGACCCGATACCGGCCTCGTGCCGGCAGACTCTCCTGCCGATGCCGTCGCGCTCATCCTCGCTATGATTGCAGGCGGAAACGCGAGAGGGTAGGAACCGGACGGCCGGCGGCGGCGAAGAGCGCCTCGACGACCGACCATGGCACCTCGACCGTGCCGGGCCCTTCTTCAGGCCAGTTGCCCGTGCCGTGAAAGTCGCTCCCGCCGGTCTGCAGAAGGCCGAATCGGCGAGCAAGGGCGCCAAAACGCGCACGCTCGGCCTCGCCATATTCCCGATAGAACACTTCCACTCCTGCCAGCCCCTCTGGCACGAGGGCTGCCACAGTCGCCTCGGGGTCGGCAACGAACGACGGATGCGCGAGAACGGGCAGTCCTCCCGCCGCCCGGATCAGCCGCACCGCCTCTCGCGGGGAGAGGCGCATTCCTTCGGCATAGGCAGGACCGTTGCGCCCCAAGTAGCGCTCGAACGCTTCTGCGATCGTCTCGACATACCCGGCCTCAACGAGCGCTTGGGCGACGTGCGGACGGCCAATCGCCCCCTCGCCCGCCAGCGCCCGAACACGCTCAAACGAGAGCGGCATTCCAAGCGCATCGAGCTTGGCAAGCATCGCCTTAGCACGGCCGACCCGCGCATCGCGCGCCGCCAGCAACGCCTCTTGGAATGCGGGGGAGTCGAGGTCGACGAAGTAGCCGAGGATGTGGACTTCGCCGTCGGCCGCGTCGGTATTCAGTTCGGTGCCGGCGATGACAGTGATGCCGAGCGGCTCGGCGGCCGCCATCGCCGGCCGCACCCCTTCAGTCGAGTCGTGGTCAGTGATCGCCATCACGCGGACCCCTGCTGCGGCGCAGCGGTGCACCAGCTCCACCGGACTGAGGGCACCGTCTGAGGCGGTCGTATGGAGATGGAGGTCGACCAGCGCCATCTCAGCGCGCAAACTCGACCGAGCGCGTCTCGCGGATCACGGTCACCTTGATCTGCCCCGGGTATTGCAGGGTCTCTTCGATCCGCCGCGCCACATCGCGCGCCAGCCGCAGCGAGGCGAGGTCGTCGATCTCCTCAGGCTTGACGACGATCCGCACCTCGCGCCCTGCCTGAATGGCAAAGCAGCGCTCCACCCCGGGGAAGCTGCTGGCGACACTTTCGACAGCTTCCAGCCGCTTGATGTACTGCTCGAGCGATTCGCGCCGGGCGCCGGGACGGCCGCCGCTAATCGAGTCCGCGACAATAGTGATGATCGCCTCGACGCTCGCCGGCTCCTCATCGTAGTGATGAGCGGCAATCGCGTTGACGATCTTCGGATGAAGCCCTGCCCGCTTCGCGATCTCGCCCCCGATCAAGGCATGCGGTCCTTCCACCTCATGGTCAACCGCCTTGCCGATGTCGTGCAAGAAGGCGCTCCGTTTGGCGATCTGGACATCCGCCTTCAGCTCGGCAGCGATCATGGCCGCGAGCGCCGCGCATTCGATTGAGTGATCGAGAACATTCTGCCCATAGCTCGTCCGAAAGCGCAGCCGCCCCATCAGGCGGATAATCTCGGGCGGCAAGCCGTGCACTCCCGCCTTATAGGCCGCCTGCTCTCCCTCCTCGCGGATGATCTGCTCCATGTCTTGCCGCGCCTTGGCAACAGCCTCCTCAATCCGCGCCGGATGAATGCGGCCGTCGGCGATCAGCCGGGTAAGCGCCATCCGAGCGATCTCGCGCCGAACGGGGTCGTAGCCCGAGAGCATGACAGCATCCGGCGTCTCGTCGATGATGACATCGCAGCCGGTGGCCGCTTCGAGGGCACGGATGTTCCGCCCCTCGCGCCCAATGATGCGGCCTTTCATCTCCTCGTTCGGCAGGTGAACGACGGAGGTCATCGTTTCGGAAACGACGTCGGCAGCGCAGCGCTGGATCGCCGTCGTGAGGATGATCCGCGCGCGGCGGTCAGCCTCTTCCTTCAGCTGCTGCTCGATCTCATGGAGACGCCGCGAGGCGTCCTGCCGCACTTCTTCGTCAATCGCTTGCAGCAGCAGGCTCTTCGCTTCCTCGCGTGTCAGCCCCGAGATCCGCTGCAGTTCGGCCAGCTGCTGCTGCTTGATCGTTTCGACTTCTGCCCGCAGCGTCTGCAGTTGGACGTCGCGCTCAGCGAGGGAACGCTCCTTCCGTTCCACTGCCTCGAGTTTGCGCTCGAGGACTTCTTCGCGCTGCGCTAGGCGCCGCTCCAGCCGCTGCAACTCATTGCGACGCTCGCGGATCTCCATCTCAGCGGTATCACGGATGCGCACCGCCTGCTCTTTTGCTGCGAGAAGGATCTCTTTTTGCTGCGCTCGGGCCTCCTCAACAAACCGCGTGGCGCTCTCACGTTCCGATCGTGCCTGCCTTGTCCCCACTTTTGAGAAGTACAGGTAGCTCGCCCCCGCTCCTACGAGCAGCGCCACGAGGGAGATGGCCAGCGTTAGGGCTGCTTCCATCGCGCCTCGCCTCTCGGTAAAGTTTCAGGGTGTGCGGCGGATACGAAATATGCATTTCGCTTCGCGGGCCGTAGTTTACGGACGCCCTGAGAAGCGCGTCAAGAAACTGGCGTCTCCCGCCAGATTCGTTCAACGGTCCGCGCGATCACGTCGTAGTCGAACCCGCGTCGTTCGAGGAAGGCCCCGAGTCTGCGTCGAAACACTGCCTCGTCTTCGCGTGACAACTTGACTGCTCGCCGTGCCGCCGCCCGGTAGGCGCTCTCCTCGTCGTCTACGCCATCGACCGCCGTGCGTGCCAGCTCCCCGGGAACGCCGCGTTGGAGCAGCTCGGCGCGGATCAGCCGTTGGCTGCTCGGGCGACCCTGCTGCCGGCTCTCTACCCAGAACTCGGCAAAGGCACGATCATCGACGAGCGCATACTGTTCTAGCCACCCGAGGGTTGCCTCGATCGTTTCCGGCGGGTATCCCTGTCGAGCGAGCCGCGCCCGTACCTCTGCGGCGCTACGCGGCCGGTAGGCAAGGTAGCGCAGCGCCGCCTCGCGACAGCGTTGCGCAACGCGCGCGAGGTCGTCCTCGCTGCTCTGGAAGCTGCGTCCGCGCTGCCGAACGGTGGTCATCGGTGACAACGGAAGGGCAAGCGCCCACCGTCTTACTCTACCACGACACGGCGCTGCTGTCAGGTGGAAATCGCGCCTGCTGCGAGCGCGCGGAGCTCGGCCTCGAGCTGGTCGGTCAACTCCGGATGCGCCTTCAGATACTCCCGCGCATTCTCCCGCCCT
>JANWZD010000007.1:0-368 GCA_025054935.1 Dehalococcoidia bacterium
TGTCCGCCGCTGGCGGACGGGTTGCCCCATTCGGAGATCGTGGGATCACAGCCTGCACGCGGCTCCCCCACGCTTTTCGCAGCGATGCCGCGTCCTTCATCGGCGCGCAGCGCCGAGGCATCCTCCGTGTGCTCCTCCTGTCTTCCCTGCTGGAACGCTCGGCGTCTTGCCGCTGCGCTAGCGGCGGTGCCGACCAGCGCAGCGCGTTGTTGCTTGCTGCCTAGCTCTGAGTGAGTGATGGTCTGCACTTGGTAAGGTGCACCGCCTGACGCCCGGTCAGGCCGGGGCGCCTTCACCCCTGAATCGTGCTGCGGGCGGCGTCGCGCGCGCTGCGGCTAAGCCGCACACTGTCCCTAGAAAGGAGGTGA